>JACDCH010000609.1 GCA_013694495.1 Acidimicrobiia bacterium
CCGGTGTCCTGCACGACGAAGTAGCTGAAGCCCCACCGGTCGCGGGCCCGCCGCAGCTGGTCGGCGATCTCGCCGGCCGACCCGATCCACGCGTACGGCGTGTCGGCGATGAGGGACTCGTCGACGCCGAAGGCGCCCGCCACCATCTGGCGCATCGGCCCGGGGTCGTCGGTGACCTGCACGACGAAGACGAGCGCGTTGAGCTCGAGGTCGTCGAAGCGCTCGCCGGCGCCGTCCTTGAGCCACTGGAGCTTCTGGTCGACGCGGTCCGCGGCCGCGTCGCGCGCCGCTTCGGGTCCGATCTCGCCCGTCGGGATCGACGGGTTGATCCCGACGATGTCGGCGTGGCGGCCGGCGATGCCGAGCACCTTGGGACCGCCACCACCGATCAGGATCGGCGGCCCGGGCTGCTGCACCGGCTTGGGCATGCCCTCCATCTCGGTGATGGTGTAGTGGTCGCCCGAGAAGGAGTACGGCCCGGGGGCCCAGAGGCCCTTGTAGATCTCGAGGGCCTCAGCCATGCGGGCGATGCGGACGCCGTCGCGGTCCTTGGGGATGCCCGACTGCTCGTAGTCGGTGTTCATCCATCCGGCGCCGATGCCGAACTCGAGTCGCCCGTCGGACAGGACGTCGAGCGTGGCGGCCTCCTTGGCCAGCACGACCGGGTGCTTGTAGTCGTTGTCCCACACGAGGGCGCCGACCTTGAGCGTCGACGTGGCGTCGGCCGCGGCTTGCAGCGCGGGGACCGGGGCGAGCTGGTCGCCGAAGTGGTCGGGCATGAACAGCGTCGAGTACCCGAGGTCCTCGGCCTTGCGGGCCAGCTCCTTCCACGCGGCGCCCGAGGAGGCGTGGGCCAGTTGGACGCCGAAGCGAAACTTCCGAGGGTGAGCCATGGGCGGCGCAAGCTAGCGGCCCCGGGTGAGGTGCTCCCGGTGAGGACGGAGGCCGCGTGGTCGTCCGTCGGCGCGACAGCTACCGGGGTGCCGGCGCCGACCGCCGTCGAGCGCAGCGACGTCCGGGTCATCGCTTCCTGCGTCGTCTGGCTGCCGGTGGGGTGACCCTGGGGCCGAAAGGGCCCGAACTACCATCGGCGGGCGGACCACCGTCGGAACGGACGAGGGCCGCGCGCCTCCCCCATGTCGAAGATCCTCAAGCTCGTCCTCTGCCTCGTGTTCGCGTCGGCGTTCGTCGCGGCCAGCGTCGTGGCCGTCGCGCCGGGGGCGGCGCGGGTGTTCGACGCCGGGCACTCGACGCCCGAGGCGCTGTTCCTCAACCCGCTCGACGAACGCTCGCTCGTGTTCGACGCCGCCGGCGGCCTGCGCGCCACGCTCTACGGCGAGCAGAACCGGGCGCCGGTCCCGCTGTCGGCCATCCCCGAGCAGGTCATCAACGCGGTGCTCGACGTCGAGGACCAGAACTTCTGGAGCCACGAAGGCGTCAACCTGCGCTCCACCGTGCGGGCCCTGTTCGAGAACGTCGCCGCCGGCGGCGTGGCCCAGGGCGGCTCCACCATCACCATGCAGGTGGTCAAGTCCGTCATGGGCGACGAGACGAGCCTCGAGCGCAAGTCGCGCGAAGCGATCCTCGCCCTCCGGCTCGAGGAGCAGCTCACGAAGGAGCAGATCCTCGAGCGCTACCTCAACACCGTCTATTTCGGCAACGGCGCCTACGGCGTGCAGGCGGCAGCTGAGACGTACTGGAACGTCGGGGTCGCCGAGCTCGACTGGGGCCAGGCCGCCCTGCTGGCCTCGATCATCCGCTATCCGGACCTCTACAACCCGATCCGCCACCCGGAGGTCGCATCGGAGCGGCGCCGCATCGCGCTCGGCCTGATCGTCGATGCCGGCCACATCACCGAGGAGCAGGCCGGGCTGTACGCCTACGAGCCGCTGCCGACGCAGGTCTCCCGCATCGCCCCGTCGGCCGACGACTACTTCCTCGAAGAGGTCAAGCAGATCCTCCTCGACGACCCGTCGTATGGCATCGGCAGCACGCCGGAGGAGCGTTACCAGGCCGTGTTCTCCGGCGGCCTGCGCATCCACACGACGTTCGACCCGAACATGCAGGCGCTGGCCCTGCAGGCCCGCAACGATGTCCTGCCCGGCGAGCTCGACGGCCAGTTCCTGTTCCGCAACCGGGTCGGCGAGGACGTGCAGGGCACCGCGGTCGTGGTCACCACCGACGTCCACACCGGGGCCGTGCGGGCCCTGGTCGGTGGGCCGGGGTTCGACGCCTACCGCTACAACATCGCCACTCAGGGCATCGGCCGCCAGGCCGGCTCCTCGTTCAAGACGTTCGTGCTCGCCGCCGCGCTCGAGTCGGGCCTCGTGCCGAACGACACCGTGGCCGGCAGCGGGCCGTGCCGCTTCCCGAACCCGGGCGGCTACCCCGACCCCTACATCGTGCAGAACTTCGGCAACTCGGGGGGCGGTGGCGGCTCGATCACCCAGCAGACGCTGCGGTCGTCGAACTGCGCGTACGTGCGGCTCGGCCAGATCGTCGGGCTGCAGCGGGTGGTCGACGTCGCCCAGCGGATGGGAATCACCACGCCCCTCACCGCCGGGATCCTGTCGATGCCGCTCGGCGCGTTCGAGGTGCTCCCGGTGGACATGGCCGCGGCGTACGGGTCGATCGCCAACGACGGCATCTACAACGAGCCGTACTACATCGAGCGGATCGAGGGCTCCGACGGGACCGTGCTCTACCAGCACCAGCCCAACGGGCGCCGCGCCCTCACCCGCCAGACGGCGCGGCTGGCGGCGCAGGTGCTCGAGGCCAACGTCACCGGCGGCACCGGCACCCGGGCCCGGCTCACGAGCCAGCCCGCCGGCGGCAAGACCGGCACGGCCCAGGACTCCGCCGACGCGTGGTTCGTCGGCTTCACCCCCCAGTACGCGACGGCCGTTTGGATGGGGGCGACCGCCGGCCGGGTGCCGATGGGCAACGTCGGCGGCGTCTCGGTGACCGGCGGCTCGTACCCGGCTCGCATCTGGGGCCAGTACATGAACGCCGTGCTCGACGGCATCGAGCGCGTCGAGTTCGCCGACCCCGAGTCCACGCGCGGTGGCCGGTCGCTACGGCTGCCGAGCGAGGTCGATCCGGGCGGCAGCGGGAGCAGCAGCAGCGGTCGCGGTCGCGGGAGCGGCTCCGGCTCCGGCTCCGGCTCGG
>JACDCH010000253.1 GCA_013694495.1 Acidimicrobiia bacterium
GGGTAGTCCATCACCGGCACGGCGAAGCGGCCCCCGTCGAGGCCGACGAAGGCGTGGTGGTCGTACGCCACGGGCGAGTCGTCGCCGAGTCGGATCTCATCGAGCACCGAGGGGGCGGACGGGTCGGCCACGTCGAACAGCCGGGCCGCGACGCCGCCCGCCCCGTCGGGGCCGAACCCGACGACACGCCCGTCGCCGAGCGGGTGGAGGTAGCCGGAGAACCCCGGGATCTGCAGCTCGCCGGCGACGGCGGGCGCGGCGGGGTCGGCCAGGTCGACGACCCAGAACGGGTCGGTCTGCAGGAACGTCACCACGTAAGCGACGTCACCCACGAAGCGGACCCCATGGATCGTCTCGAACTCGTGACCGAAGCGGCCGGTGCGGCCGAGGAGGTCGAGGTCGCCCTCGGTGTCGAGCACGAAGACCTCGGCCAGCGCGTCCTCGGGGGCGTCCGGTTCCGGCGCCGTCGTCGGCGGCGCGGTGGTCGTCTCGGCCACCGTCGTGGTGGGCGCCTCGGTGGTGGTCGTCGCCGCCGTCGTCGGCGGTGCCTCGGTCGTGGTCGTCTCGTCGACGACGGTGGTGGTGCTGCCGTCGTCACCGACGGTCGTGGGCGGCGCCTGGGCGGTCACCGGCGCGGCGGCCGCGGTCTCGGGGGGTGCCTCGACGGCCGGCGCGACCTGGCCGCCGGCGTTGTCGATGGTGGCGGTGCCGTCGCCCTCGACGGGCATCGGCATGGGCATGGGGAAGCCCCGGCCGCCGAAGCTGTCGAGGCTGGTGGCGACGCGCAGGTTGCCCTCGTGCTCGCTCAGGGCGAAGGGTCCGGCCACGTGGCCCGGTACGGAACCGGACCCGGTGGGGGTCAGCGAGTCGAGGTCGAAGCGGTGGAGGCCGGTGGTGACCGTGGGGACGACGCCGGTCGCGCCGGCCGCCTCGGCATAGCTCTCCGTGGCGACGTACAGCGAGGTGTCGGTGACGAGCAGCGTGCCCGCCGCGCCGGTGATCTCGGCGGCGGCCGTGGGGACGAGCTCGCCGGTGGGCGGCAGCGTGGCGACGAGCGTGGCGGACGGCGTGGTGGCGGGGGCCACGGGGCGCCACACCTCGTCGCACGGCACCGGCCCGTCCTCGAACGGGATGGCGCCGAGCTGGGGGTGGTCGACCGCCACCAGGTGGAGCCGGTCGCCCGTCCGCCGGGCGTCGAGCAGGTAGCCGGGCGTGCGGAAGGAACCGTCCTCGGTGAGGGTGTCGCCGTCGATGCGGATGCGGCGGACCTCGGTGCCGAGGCCGTCGTTCGAGGACCCGGCCGCCCACACCAGCCCGTTGGCGACGCTGATGCGGGCGTCGGACGGCATTCCGGCGAGCTGGGCGACAACGGTGCGGCCGGCGAGGTCGACGAGCGCCAGCACCCCACCGCGGGACACGAGGAGCCGGTCGGGCCCGACGCGGTCGATGACGTCGATCTCGTCGACGCCCTCCACCACGGTGTTCGTCCCGCCGGCGCTCGCGGCGGCGCCGCTCGTGCCGACCCCCGCGCTGCCGCTCGAAGTCTCGTCGAAGGAGGCGGTCTCCTCGTCGGCCCGGCCCGCAGCCGGCGCGGGCGTCGCGGCATCCAGGATCGCCGCTCCCCCCTCGCCCCCGTCGGCGCCGCCCATGGCCGGAACGGCGAGCTGCTCCGCTTGGTCCACCACGTCGTCGGTCCACGCCTCGAGCTCGGCGCAGGAGGTGAACTGCTCCAACGCCGCGGCGGCGGCCGGCTGGCTCGAGCTGACGGCGAGGGCGCCGACGGTCACCGCCGCGACCAGCCCCAGCATCCCGAGGACGGCGCCGACGCTGCGGCCCGTCGATCCGTCGGTGGTGTCGCGCCTGTCGGTCATGGCCGAGTCTGACGACGCGACGCGACCGGCTGGTTCCCGGCGCCGCCCGAGGGCTGGGCGGCCGGGGCCCTCGGTAGCCTCGCCGGCCTGTGAAAGCGCGCCACCCGCGGT
The DNA here is from genome assembly GCA_013694495.1 of Acidimicrobiia bacterium. Taxonomy (GTDB): domain Bacteria; phylum Actinomycetota; class Acidimicrobiia; order Acidimicrobiales; family JACDCH01; genus JACDCH01. The sequence goes on from JACDCH010000253.1 coordinate 1,983, forward strand.
CCCGTCTGCTGCCCTTCCTGCTGCTCGCCGGCGTCCTGCTGCTCGGCGGGCTGTTCTTCGTCCGGCGCGGCGGTCCCGAAACCGAGCGCCTGACGCTCGACGAGTTCGAGGACCGGGTGGCGGCCGGCGAGATCACCACCGCCACCATCAAAGACCGCGACAACGCCGTCGAGGGCGAGCTCGAGGGCGGCGGCCTCTACCGGGTCACGTTCCCGGGCGAGTACGGCGACGAGCTCACGGCGGTGCTCCGCGAGGGCGACGTGCAGCTCGACGTCGACCGCCAGAGCGAGTCGCTGTGGATCGCCCTGCTGTTCAACCTGCTGCCGATCGTGCTGCTGTTCGGCCTGATCCTGTTCATCATGAGCTCGATGGGCGGCGGCGGCCGGGTGATGCAGTTCGGCAAGTCCAAAGCGAAGCGGGTCGGGCCCGACGAGCCCAAGGTGACCTTCGCCGACGTCGCCGGCTGCGACGAGGCGGTCGAGGAGCTCCAGGAGATCCGCGACTTCCTGGCCGCCCCCGACCGCTTCCGGGCCATCGGCGCCAAGATCCCCAAGGGCGTGCTGCTGTACGGCCCGCCGGGCACCGGCAAGACCCTGCTGGCCCGGGCCGTGGCGGGCGAGGCGGGCGTGCCCTTCTTCTCGATCTCGGGCTCCGACTTCGTCGAGATGTTCGTCGGCGTGGGGGCCAGCCGGGTGCGCGACCTGTTCGAGCAGGCCAAGCAGTCGGCCCCCGCCATCGTGTTCGTCGACGAGATCGACGCCGTCGGCCGCCACCGCGGCAGCGGGCTCGGCGGCGGCCACGACGAGCGGGAGCAGACCCTCAACCAGCTGCTCGTCGAGATGGACGGCTTCGACGCCCACACCGGCGTGATCCTGGTGGCGGCCACGAACCGGCCCGACATCCTCGACCCCGCCCTCCTGCGGCCCGGTCGCTTCGACCGCCAGATCGTCGTCGACGCCCCCGACCTGGCCGGGCGGCGGGCCATCCTCGCCGTGCACGCCCGGGGCAAGCCGCTCGCCCCCGAGGTGTCGCTCGACGTCCTCGCCCGGCGCACACCTGGCTTCACCGGTGCCGACCTGGCCAACCTGCTCAACGAGGCCGCCCTGCTCACGGCCCGCCGGCGCCGCGACATCGTCGGCATGGCCGAGTGCGAGGACGCCATCGACCGCGTCATCGCCGGGCCCGAGCGGCGCACGCGGGTCCTCTCCGAGCACGACAAGTCGGTGATCGCCTACCACGAGGCCGGTCACGCCCTCGTCGGGCACGTGTTGCCCAACACCGACCCGATCCACAAGGTCTCGATCATCGCCCGGGGCCGGGCCCTGGGCTGGACGCTGGCGCTGCCCACCGAGGACAAGCTGCTGCGCACCCGCAGCGAGCTCCGCGACGAGCTGGCGATGCTCTTCGGCGGGCGCACCGCCGAGGAGCTCGTGTTCGGCGACCCCACCACCGGCGCCCAGAACGACATCGAGCACGCCACGGCGCTGGCCCGCTCGATGGTCACGGAGTGGGGCATGAGCGAGGTGCTCGGCCTGCGCCAGTTCGGCGCCGCCGCCCCCGGCGACCCGACGGGCCGCGAGGGGCGGGCCGCCGACTACGGCGACGGCGTCGCCACGCTGATCGACGACGAGATCCGCCTGCTGCTCGACCACGCCCACGACGAGGCCCGCGAGATCCTGGTCGGGCACCGCGCCACCCTCGACCGCCTCGCCGCGGCGCTCGTCGAGCGGGAGACGCTCGACGACGTCGCCCTCGCCGAGGTGTTCGGCGACGTCGCCGACCAGCCCCGGCCCCGGCTGATCCCCGTCCCCGTCGACCCGTCCCCGCCGCCGCCCGACGACGTCGTGCGGGTCCCGGT
>JACDCH010000311.1 GCA_013694495.1 Acidimicrobiia bacterium
CACGGCGGCCGCACCGCCCCCGCCGCCGCCCCGCCGGCCCGAGGTCGTGGCCGCCGTCAGCCGCAAGCGCATCCCCTACTGGGCGGTCCCCGCCCTCGTCGCGCTGCCGGGCTGGGCCTTCCTCTACGCCTACACGCTCGACCCCCGCGTCGAGGAGAGCCCGGCCATCGCCGCCGGGCGCGAGATCTACACGAGCGCCGGCTGCGCCGGCTGCCACGGCGCGACCGGTGGTGGCGGCGTCGGGCCGGCCTTCGCCGACGGTGCCGTCGTCGAGACGTTCTCCAACTTCGAGGACCACGTCCTGTGGGTCGAGCTCGGCTCGCAGGGGTGGCCCGAGGAGACCTACGGCGACACCGACGAGCCGGTCCTCGGCTTCAACGGCCAGCCCATGCCCGCCTTCGGCGACCGCCTCTCCGAGGAGGAGATCCTCGAGGTGGTCCGCTTCGAGCGCGAGGTCGTTTCCGGCTTCGGCTGCGAGGCGGCGCTGGCGGAGGCCACCGGCGAGGAGTGCGAGCCCGGCACCGAGGCCGCCGCCGAATAGCGGCGCCGCTCCGTAGAACGGAGCGTGAGTAGCCACTCGGGCCCGGGCCCGGCCACACTGCGAGGCGTGACCACGAACGGCACCGCCACCGAGCGCCACGACGTCCTCGTGGTCGGCGGGGGCCCCGGCGGCTCGGCCGCCGCCTACTGGCTGGCGAAGGCCGGCATCGACGTCGTGGTCGTCGAGCGCAAGACGTTCCCCCGGGAGAAGACCTGCGGCGACGGCCTCACGCCCCGGGCCGTGCACCAGCTGCAGGAGATGGACCTCGAGCCGGCCATCGTCGCCGCCGGCCACCACCGCTACGACGGGCTCCGGGCCATCGCCCACGGGATCACCCTCGAGCTGGCGTGGCCCGAGCACCCCGTCTTCCCCAGCTACGGCTACGTCGTGCGCCGCCGCGACCTCGACCAGCTCGTGGCGGCCAACGCAGTGGCGGCCGGCGCCACCCTCCACGACGGCACCGAGGCCGTGGCGCCCGTGGTCGACGGCGGCCTCGTGCGGGGCGCCGTCGTCAAGGACAAGGCAACGGGCCTCGCCCGCGAGATCCGGGCCCGCTACGTGATCGTGGCCGACGGGGCGAACTCGCGCTTCGGCCGGGCCCTCGGCGCCAGCCGCAACCGCGGCTTCCCGCAGGGCATGGCGATCCGCGGCTACTACGAGAGCCCCCTGCACGACGACCCCTGGATCGAGTCGGCCCTCGACGTGCGCGACCGGGCCGGCCACAGCCTCCCCGGCTACGGGTGGATCTTCCCGGTGGGCGACGGGACGATCAACGTCGGCATCGGCCTGCTGTCCACCTTCCGCGACTGGAAGTCGGTGAACACGTCCCACCTGATGGACGAGTTCGCCCACACCGCACCGGCGTACTGGGGCATCTCGCCCGAGACGTCGACCGGACCGCCGACCGGTGGCCGCCTCCCGATGGGCGGCTCGGTGACGCCGAACGTCGGACCGACCTGGGTGCTGGTGGGCGATGCCGCCGGCACCATCAACCCGTTCAACGGCGAGGGCATCGACTACGCCTACGAGACGGGCCGGCTGGCTGCGTCGCTCGTGGCCGAGGCCCTCCGCACCGGCGACGGCATGGTGCTCCAGCAGTACCCGACGCTGCTCGACGCCGAGTACGGCCTCTACTTCAAGGTGGCCCGCCTCTTCGCCAAGGTGATCGGCAACCCGGAGCTGCTGGCCCGGCTCACGCAGGTCGGCATGCACAGCCGCACGCTCATGGAGTGGGTGCTGCGGATCATGGCCAACCTGCTGCGGCCCGAGGAGATCGGCCCGGCCGAGGCCGTCTACAAGGCCGTGGCCCAGCTGGTCCGGGTCGTGCCGGAGTCGCTCGCCTCCTAGTGGTCCCGCTCGTGGGTTCGTCGGTGTATTCGGCGAGCACTGGGCGCCGCCGGCGCACCTCGCGGGCCACGTCGAGCCCCCACGGGCCCGGCGGCATGCGGTGGTCGACGACGAGCACGTCGGGCCGGCGGTCTTCGCAGAGGGCGAGCGCCTCGGCACCGTCGGCGCCCACCGCCACGACGTCGTGGCCGTCGAGGCCGAGGTCGAGGGCGGCCAGCTCGCGGGCGTCGGGGTCGTGGTCGACGACGACCACCGAGCGGGCCCCGCCGACCGGCGGCCGCCCGCCCTCAGCGCTCGTCGGCGGGCTCGAGTCGCTCATCGCCGTCGCCGGTCGCGGCGGCGGGCTCGGCGCCAGCTTCGTCGTCGTCGAGCTCATCGGCGTCGAGCTCGGCGGCTGCGCCGTCGTCGACCACGGACTCGCCGTCTGCGTCCCCTGCAGCCGCGGCCCCGGTGTCGGCGGACGGGCCCGGGGCGGCCTCGGCCAGCTTGGGCCGCACGACGGTGAAGATCCAGATCGACGCCAGGGCGATGGCGGCCATCAGGTACTGGGCGCCGGTGAAGCCGAGCACGGTCTCGTCGTTCACCCTGAGGAAGTCGGTGCCGAAGCGGGACAGGCCGTAGACGAGGCAGAACGTGCCCATGAGCGTGCTGGGCCCGAGCCGCCGGCGCGACAGGAAGCCGAGGAGCACGAACAGGGCGAGCAGGTACAGCAGCTCGTACAGCGCAGTGTTGTGGAACACGGTGCCGGGCACGAGGCGGGTGTCGCCGAGGAAGTCCTCGCGCACCGCACCGCCGTCGTAGCGCGAGCCGAGGAAGAACGACGTGGCCGAGCCGAAGTGCTCGCCGACCGAGTAGCAGCCGATGCGGCCGATGGCGAGGCCGATGGACAGGCCGAGCGCGTACCCGTCGGCCGCGATCCAGCGCTGGCGCCGGTTCCACCGGCGGAAGAACGGGACGCCGAACACGATGGCGCCCAGGAAGCCGCCGGAGAACTGGAGGCCGCCCTCCCACACCGCGATGAGGTCGAGGGGCGACTCGATCTGGTCCCAGTGAGAGATGTCCCACGTGATGCGGGCGCCGATCACGCCGGCCACGACCAGCCGCGTGGCCATGCGGTACGTCTCCTCGCGGGGTATGCCGGCGCGATCTTCGATGTAGCGACCGGCGATCCACGACCCCAGCAGCACGCCCAGCCCGACCATCAGACCGAACGTGCGCAGCTCGAAGAAGCCGAGGTCGATCGTCGGGAAGGTCGTGTAGGGGATCGCGGCTAGCACCGCGTTCGACCGTAGTCCGGCGGCCCGGCCGGGCCCGTGGTCAAGCGGTCAGGACGTGGGGTGCTCGCCGGGGGCGAGCGGCACCGTCCAGCCACCGACGTCGGCGGCCAGGGCGTCGGCCTCGTCGGGGCCCCAGGACCCCGGTTCGTAGAGGTGGACCGACGGCGGATCGGTGAGGACCGGGTCGCAGATGCGCCACTGCTGCTCGATGGCGTCGGCCCGGCCGAAACGACGGTGGTCGCCCTCCATGGCGTCCTCGAGCAGCCGCTGGTAGGCCTCGGCCCGGCGGCCGAACACGGCCTCGTGGCGCACCTCGAGGTTGACCGGGCGGCTGTGCAGCTCGTCTCCCGGGGCCTTGGCCTGCAGGTGCAGGATGATGCCGTCGTCGGCGCCGAGCCGGAAGCGCAGGTGGTTCGGGTCGTCGCTCAGGCTGGCGGCGGCCGAGCCGAACAGCTGGCTTGGTGGTGCCTTGAACTGCACGATCGCCTCGGTGGCGGTGCCCGAGAGGTTCTTGCCCGCCCGGATCAGCCACGGCACGCCCGACCACCGCCACGAGTCGATCTCGAAGCGCACGGCCACGTAGGTCTCGGTGTCGGTCCCGCCCCGCACGCCGTCCTCGTCGACGTAGCCGCGGTACTGGCCCCGCACCACCTGGTCCATCTCGAAGCTCTCGATCTGGCGGAAGAGCTTGACCTTCTCGTCGTGGAGGCCGGTGGCGTCGGCCGCCACCGGCGGCTCCATGCCGAGGAGGGCGACGATCTCGAGGAGGTGGTTCTGCACGACGTCGCGCAGGGCGCCGACCTCGTCGTAGAACTTGCCCCGGCCCTGCACGTCGAACTGCTCGGACATCGTGATCTGCACCGACGACACGAAGTTCCGGTTCCACACCGGCTCGAGCATCGAGTTGGCGAATCGGAACACGAGCAGGTTCTCGACGGGCTCCTTGCCGAGGAAGTGGTCGATGCGGAACACCGACTCCTCCGGGAAGACGGCATGGACGACGTCGTTGAGCTCCCGGGCCGACCCGAGGTCGCGCCCGAACGGCTTCTCGACCACGAGCCGGGCGGCGCCGATGCCCCCGCAGCCGGCCACCCCCTGGATGACGTCGTCGAACATCGCCGGTGGGATGGCGAGGTAGTACAGCGGCCGCTCGGAGCCGGCCTTGCCCATCACCTCGGCCAGCGCCTGGAACGTCGAGCCCTCGCGGTAGTCGCCCGACACGTAGGTCATCCGCGAGGCGACCGCGCCGAAGGCCTCTTCGTCGATGGGCTCGTCCTTCAGGGCGGCGAGCACGGACTCACGGGCCCGCTCCCGCAACTGGTCGTCCGACCACGACGACGACGAGACGCCGATCACCGGCGCGCCGAAGAGCGTCCCTTCCTTCTCCATGCGGTACACGGCAGGGAAGAGCTTCTTGCGGGCCAGGTCGCCGGTGGCGCCGAACAGCACCAGGGCGTCGGAAGTGGACTTGCCCTCGACGGGGGCCATCACTGCTCCTCGCCGACGACGGTGCCGGGCGGGGCCGGCTCGAGGTCGGGGTCGGTGCCGGGATGTTGCGGCGTCGTCGGTTCGGACTGTGCCGCTCGGGCCGGTTCCTCGTGGCGCACCACGCCGTGCCCACCGAACTGGTCGCGCAGGAGGGCGACCACCTTCATCGCCACCGACTCCCGCTGGGAGTGGAAGCGGGTCCACAGCGACGACGCGATGGCGGGCGCGGGGACCCCGAGGCGCACCGCCTCTTCGACGGTCCACCGGCCCTCGCCCGAGTCCTTGGCCACGGGCGCGATCCCCTCGAGGTCGGGGTTGCGGGCCAGGCCGTCGACGAGCAGGTCGAGCAGCCAGGAGCGCACGACCGAGCCCTGCCGCCAGCTCGAGAGGCTGCCGACGACGTCGATGCCGAGCTCCGAGGTGGAGAGGATCTCGACCCCCTCGGCGAAGGCCTGCATCATCCCGTACTCGATGCCGTTGTGGACCATCTTCGTGTAGTGGCCCGAGCCCACCGGGCCGACGTGGGCGAAGCCGCCGTCGGGGGCGAGGGCGTCGAAGATCGGTTGGGCGGCGGCGACGTCGGCGGCGCGGCCGCCGACCATGAGGCAGTAGCCGTTCTCGAGGCCCCACACGCCGCCGGACGTGCCGCAGTCGATGAAGCCGATACCGTGCGCGGCGAGCTCACCCGCCCGCCGGATCGACTCCTCGTAGTGGGAGTTGCCGCCGTCGATCACGATGTCGCCGGGGCCGAGCATTGCGCCGAGGTCGGCGACCACCTGGTCGGTCGGGGCGCCGGCGGGGACCATGGCCCAGGCGATGCGCGTGCCCGGCTCGCCGAGGGCCCCCACCGCGGCCTCGAGCGTGGGGACGTCGGACTTGTCGACCGCGAAGGCGTCGTAGCCGACCACCTCCACGTCGTGGCGGCGCAGGCGCTCGGCCATGTTCCCGCCCATCTTCCCGAGGCCGATCATCGCCAGCTTCTTCATCCCTGTGCCTCCCAGCCCGTGAGGTCGTCGAGCGTCACCCTGGCCGCCCGCAGGCCACGCGAGCGGAGCGTCTCCAGGTCGCCCGCCGCTTGGGCCTGCTTGAGCGTCGAGAACGTGTACGGCGCGCCGGGGATGTCGAGGTCGACGGGGTCGTCGCCGACGACCTGCAGGAACACACCCCGGGGCGGGCCGCCCTTGTGGAACTGGCCGGTGGAGTGCAGGAAGCGGGGGCCGAGCCCGAACGTGGTGGCGACGCCGAGGCGGTCGCGGATGGCGAGGCGCACCTGCTCGAGGTCCTGCACGGCCTCGCTGGCCGGATCGACGTAGGCCTGGATGGCCACGTAGTCACCCGCCACCACCTGAGCCAGCACTGCGCTGGCGGGCTGCTCGGGGACGACCGGCGCCGTGCCGGCGTCGAGCACCTTCTGCGTGGCGGCCTTGGCCGCGGCCACGTCGGGCTGGTCGAACGGGTTGATGCGCAGCGCAGCGCCGCACAGCGCGGTGGCGGCCTCCCACAGCAGCACCTGGGCCCCGAGATCGACGACGAGGTCGGCGCCCTCGACCCCGAACCCGAGGCGCAGGACGGGATGGCCCTCGGCCTCCAGCACGTCGAGGCCGTCGCGGTCGTCGTCGCCGGGGTCGCCGATGACGACGAAGAGGCGGTCGTCGCCGTACGCGTCGGGGGTGCCGAGCGCCTCGCCGACGACGGGGAGCACGCCGGTGCCGCGCTTGCCGGTGGACTCGGCGATCAGCTGCTCGACCCAGAGGCCGAACGTGGCGATGCGGTGGTCGAGGACGAACGTGAGCTTGTCGCGACCGGTGCGGGCGCCGGCTGCCATGGCCGCCGCCAGCCGGGCCGCGAGGTTGGCGTCGACGGCGGCAGCGAGGTCGCCGGCGAGGAGGTCGGCGGCCCCGTCGAGGAGCCCGTCGACGGAGACACCGGCGAGGACGGCGGGCACGAGCCCGAACAGCGACAGGGCCGAGTAGCGGCCGCCGATGTCGGGCGGGTTCTCGAACGTGGCCCGGAAGCCGCGCTCCACCGCCAGCGTCGACAGGTCCGAGCCGGGATCGGTGGTGGCGGCGAAGCTGCCCGGCTCGGGGTGCTCGGCCCAGAACCGCTCGACGTGGCTGCGGGTCTCGATGGTCGACCCCGACTTCGACGCAGCCAGGAACAGGGTGCGGGCCGGCGGCCAGTCGGCGGTGACCCGGCCCACAGCGGCCGGGTCGGTGGTATCGAGCACCTCGAGATCGAGTCGGTCGGGACGGGACCCGAACGTGCGGTCGAGGACCTCGGGGAACAGCGAGGACCCGCCCATGCCGAGGACGACGGCCCGCTCGAGGCCGTCGGCCCCGCACTCGTCGGCGAACTCGAGGAGCCGGGGCACCTCGGCCCGCATCGAACCCGGGCAGTCGAGCCAGCCGAGGCGGTCCGCGATCTCGGTGGGGTCGTCGGCCCAGAGCGTGTGATCCCGCGCCAGCAGGCGGCCGACCGCGTCGCGCCCGGCGAGGTCGTCGAGGACCGTGGCCGCTTCGTCGGCCAACGGCCCCAGTCCCTCGTCGAGCTCCATGGGCCCTGTTCTTAGTCGGCGCTCTCGGAGGCCGCGACCGCCGCCGCGGCGACGACCTCGTCGACCAACTCGTCGGTGTGAGCCAGGCCCGGGAACAGGACCTCGTAGGCGCCGGGGGCGAGGGCGACCCCCCGGCGCAGCATGGCGTGGAAGAAGCGGGCGTAACGCTCGGTGTCGGTGCCCTTGGCCGTGACGTAGTCGACCGGCGCCGACGCGGTGAAGAACAGGCCGACGAGCGAGGCGACGCGGGGCGCGACCGCGCCAGGGACCGCGGCGGCCAACCCGTCGGCCAGCCGGGCGGCGGTGCGCTCGAGGGTGCGGTAGGCGTCGTCGTCGAGGTGCTCGAGGGCGGCGAGGCCGGCGGCGGTGGCGAGCGGGTTCCCGGACAAGGTGCCGGCCTGGTACACCGGGCCGAGCGGGGCGACGACCGACATCACGTCCTCGCGACCGCCGTAGGCGCCGATGTTGAGGCCGCCGCCGATGACCTTGCCGAACGTCGTGAGGTCGGGGCGCACGCCGAACAGCGCCTGGGCGCCGCCTCGGGCGACGCGGAAGCCGGTGATCACCTCGTCGAACACGAGCAGCGCTCCGACCCGGTCGCACTCGGCCCGCAGGCCCTCGAGGAACCCGGGCGCGGGCGGGACGAGGCCCATGTTGGCGGCGACCGGCTCGACGATCACGCAGGCGGTGGCGTCGCTCAGCGTGGGCACGACGTTGTAGGGCACGACGAGGGTCTCGGCCACCTGGGCGTCGGTGACGCCGGCCGAGCCCGGGAGGCCGAGCGACGCCAGGCCGCTGCCCGACTCGGCCAGCAGCGCATCGCCGTGGCCGTGGTAGTTGCCGGCGAACTTCACGACGACGTTGCGGCCGGTGAACCCACGGGCGACGCGGATCGCCGTCATGGTGGCTTCGGTGCCGCTCGACACGAGGCGGATCAGCTCGCAGCTCGGGACCCGCTCGGCGATGGCCTCGGCGAGCAGCACCTCGCGCTCGGTGGGGGCGCCGAAGCTCGTGCCGTGCTCGGCCGCCGCCTGCACCGCCTTGACCACGGACGTGTGGGCGTGCCCGAGGATCACCGCGCCGTAGCTCTGGACGAGGTCGACGTAGCGGGTGCCCTCGACGTCCCACACCTGGGCGCCCTCGCCCCGGTCGACGAAGTACGGGGTGCCGCCCACCGAGCGGAAGGCCCGCACCGGGGAGTTGACCCCGCCCGGGATCACCCGCTGGGCCCGGTCGAACAGCTCCTCGTTGGTCGGCATGGGGCGAGGCTAGGAAGTGGCCGTGCTCGACGCGTCCTCCATCTCCATCGTGCTCGACGTCCTACGGCCCGAGCGGGTCGCGCTCGTCGAGCTGCTACGCGGGCTGACGCCCGACGAGTGGGCCCGGCCCACGGAGTGTCCCGCGTACTCCGTGCAAGGCGTGGCGACCCACGTGCTCGGCGACGACCTGTCGCTGCTGAGCCGCCAGCGCGACCAGGCGCCGAACGGTCTGCTGCTGCTCGCGGGCGAGCTCGCCGGCGCCGACTTCCGCACCCTGCTCGACACCTTCAACGACCGCTGGGTCGCGGCGGCCCGCTTCCTGAGCCCGGCGCTCGTCGTGACGCTCCTCGAGCTCACCGGCGAGTGGACGGCCGACTACTACACCGAGGTGGATCCGAGCTCGCCCGGTGAGCCGGTGGGGTTCTTCCGATCGTCGGGGCCCTCCCCGTTCTGGCACGCCATCGCCCGCGAGTACGTGGAACGCTGGGTGCACCACTCCCAGATCCGCAGGGCCCTCGGTCTCGGCTCGCTCGACGACGAGCGGTTCGTCGCCGCCGGGGTCGAGGTCGTCGCCGCCGCCGGTGGCGTGGAGCCCGGGCCGGGCGAACCCTGGTCGATCGGACCGGTCGTGCTCGGGCCCGCTCGGCAGGCCGCCGCCATCCTCACGCGAGCGCACAACGCCGACGAGGTGCGGGGCCTGGTCACCGGCCCGCCCGCCGCCGTCGAGCGGCTGGCCCTCGCGACCGGACGTCCCGAGGACGAGGATTAGGAGAGCGCTTCGGCGAGCTCGCGGGCGGCGTACGTGAGGATGAGGTCGGCGCCCGCGCGCTTGATGGCGAGGACGTGCTCGGCCAGCACCGCGTCGCCGTCGATCCAGCCCCGCTCGCCGGCCGCCTTCACCATCGCGTACTCGCCGGACACGTGGTACGCCGCGACGGGCACGTCGACCTCGGCCCGCACCCGGGCGAGCACGTCGAGGTAGGCGAGGGCCGGCTTCACCATCACCATGTCGGCCCCCTCGGCGAGGTCGAGCCGCACCTCCTCGAGCGCCTCGCGGGCGTTGGCCGGGTCCTGCTGGTAGCCCCGCCGGTTGCCGCCGCCGGCGATGGTGACGTCGACCGCCTCGCGGAACGGCCCGTACAGGCCCGAGGCGTACTTGGCGGCGTAGGCCAGGATCGCCACCCGCTCGTGGCCAGCGCCGTCGAGGGCGGCCCGGATGGCGGCGACCTGGCCGTCCATCATCCCCGACGGTGCGACCACCTGGGCGCCGGCCTCGGCCTGGGCGACGGCGGCCCGGGCGTAGAGCTCGATAGTGGCGTCGTTGTCGACGTCGCCGTCGGGGCCCACGACCCCGCAGTGCCCGTGGTCGGTGTACTCGTCGAGGCACAGGTCGGCCATCACGACGAGGTCGTCGCCCACCTCGGTGCGGAGGTCGGCCAGGGCCAGCTGCACGATCCCCGCCGGGTCCCAGGCGCCCGAACCCTCGGGGTCCTTGGTGGCCGGCACGCCGAACAGGATCACCCCGGGCACGCCGAGGGCGGCCAGGCCGGCCACCTCCTTGCGGAGCGACTCGCGGGTGTGCTGCACGACGCCGGGGAGGCTCGAGATCGGCTGGGCCTCGGCGATGCCCTCCCGCACGAACAGCGGGGCGATGAGGTCGTCGGTGGCCAGGCGGGTCTCGGCGACGAGGCGGCGGAGGGCGGCGGTGCGCCGGAGCCGGCGCGGGCGGCGGGCGGGGGGCACGGTCGAGCAGGCTACGTTCCGGCCCATGCTCCGCCTCCGCCCGGGCCCCGCCCTCGCCGCGGCCGCGCTCACCCTGCTCCCGCTGGCCGCCTGCGGCAGCGACTCGCCGTTGCCGACCGCCGACGAGACGACGACCACCGCGGCCGAGACCACCACGACGACCGAGGCCGAGACCACCACCACCACCGAGACGCCGGACTCCACGGCCACCACCGCGGGCGACGCCGGCGACGGCTCCGACGACGAAGGCATCGACGAGATCGAGAGCCTGGCCCAGAGCCTCCTCGTCGAAGCCGGCGAGGTGAGCACGGACACGCTCACCTTCGAGGACTCCGGTTACACGCCGCCCGACGCCGACCGGCCGAACGCGTGCGGGGCGCCGAGCACCGACTCCGTGGTCCCGCCCCAGGTGCTCGTCGGGACCTCGCTGACCGAGCCGGCATCGACGCTCGTCTTCCAGGAGGAGATCCGCGTCTACGTCGACGAGGCCGAGGCGGGCGAGGCGTTCGCGGCCGGCGTCGAGGCCCTCAGCTGCGGCACGAGCATCGACGGCACCGTCACGATCGACGGCCCGACCGACGTCGCCGAGGAGGTCGGCGGCGACGAGGCCGTCGCCTTCGCCGTCCGGGCCGAGGCCATCGAGGGCGTCCTCGTTGTGGTGCGGGTGAGCGACGCCGTCGTGCTGTTCCTGTTCACGGCGCCGCCGGGCGTGGCCGCCGAGATCCTCGCGCCGGACCCGCTCGAGGTCAGCGCGTTCGGCATCGGGAAGATCCTCGCCGCCCTCGGCGAGTAGTGACCTGAGCGGCGC
>JACDCH010000325.1 GCA_013694495.1 Acidimicrobiia bacterium
GCGCGGGACCGGCATGCGCCCTGGCGCGGCCGCGCACCGTCGCCGCGTCGGCGAACGCCTCCTCGGCCACACCGTCGCCTCGTACAGGTCGCGGTCGGCGGCGATGACGCCGGCGGTCTGGGAGGCCATGGCGGCGAGGGCGGCCAGGCCGGGGCCAGCAGCTAGGCCGCGGCGCTGGGCGCGGGGGCGTTCCAGAGCTCGACGCGGTTCCGTCCGCTCGCCTTGGCGATGTACAGGGCGGCGTCGGCTTGGCGGAGGAACGCGAGGGTTTCCCCGCCGTCGTACACGGCGACGCCGATGCTCGTCGTGACCGTCGCCCCCGTCGTCCCGCCCGACAGCACCGTCCGGGCGATGAGCTCGCGGATCCGCTCGGCGACGACCAGCGCCTCCACCCGACCGGTGTGGGGGAGCAGCACGAGGAACTCCTCGCCGCCCCACCGCCCGGCGATGTCCTCGGAACGGGTCGCCTCGACGAGGGCGGCGGCGGTCGCCTGCAGGACGCGGTCGCCGGCGTCCTGGCCGTTCGCATCGTTCACGCTCTGACGGCGCTCCCGCATGGCGAGGTCGTCCACGAAGTCGCGGGCGAACGAGCCGGTCAGCGTGGCGCGGGTGTGGAACCGATCGGAGAGCGCGCGGCGGCCCGCCTCGTCCGACTTGTGGATCAACGCGGCGAAGGCGGCCAGCAAGCTGACGAGGACCACGCACATCGCGCCCAACGTCCTGCGATGGCCGGGCACGCGTCGAGCGAGCAGGCCCGGGGCGGCGGTCATGCTGTCCTATCTGCTCGGCTCGGGTCGACCTGTGCCGATTCCGGGTGGCGCGGCGCTCGCGGCCCGCCAGCCGGCCCGCGTGCTGGTCAGCGGCTCGCGAGGCCCGCGACCGTCAGGGCACGCAGATGGCGACGATGGCGATGTCGTCGCTGGGGTCGCCGCGCTGGAAGGCCATGACCTCGTCGAGCAGGCCGGTTGCCACGTCGTTCGCGGGGCACCGGAGGCGGGCCACGGCGGCCGAGAGGCGTTCGTCGCCGAAGAAGTCGGGGCCGTCGCGTGCTTCGGTCACGCCGTCGGTGTAGAGCACGAGGCTGTCCCCGGACTGCAGCACCACCTCGGCGTCCTCGAGGTTCACCACCCGCAGCACGCCGAGCAGCGACCCGAACCCGCCGAAGGCGACCGGTTCCTCGCCCGGGCGGACGAGGAGCGGCGGGGGGTGGCCGGCGCAGCACACCGTCGCCCGCCAAGACCCACCGACGAGGCGCAGGCGCAGCAGGGCGACCGTGCAGAACCGGTCGGCGGCGTGGTGCAGGAGCACCTCGTTGAGCGTGTCGAGGATGGCGCACGGCTGGGGACGGAGGACGGCCCCGGCGCGGATCGTGTGGCGGGCCTGCGCAGTCACCACCGCCGCGCCGACGCCCTTGCCGCACACGTCGCCGATGGCCACGGCCCAGTCGCCGTCGGCGATCTGGAACACGTCGTAGAAGTCGCCGCCGACCTCCTCGCCGTTGCCGGCGGGCCGGTAGGCGGCGCCGACATCGAGCCCCGGCACCTCCGGCGGCGTCGGGGGGATCAACGTCTGCTGCAACGTTCGAGCCAGCATGGTCGCCCTGGCCTCGAGCACCTCGGCCCGCTCCTTGGCCCGCAGCAGCTCGCGCTCGTACTCCCGGCGGTGGGTGGCGTCGAACACCGCGGTCCGCACCACCAGGGGCGTGCCGTTCTCGTCGCGCTCGAGCACCGAGTTGACGAGGACCGGCAGGCGCGTGCCGTCGGCCCGCACGATGTCGAGGGCGATCTCCCGCACCGTGCCCTGCATCTGGAGCATCGGGGCGTAGTGCGTCTCGTGATAGATGCGTCCGCCGGCGGTGAGCAGCTGGGCAAAGGACCTGCGCCCGACGAGCTCGTCGCGGCCGTAGCCGGTCAGCGCGAGGAAGGTCTGGTTCGCCTTGCTGATGGTCCCGTCGGGCAGGGTCGACAGGTAGCCGCAGGGCGCCCGCTCGTACAGGGCGCTCGGGTCGTCGTCGAGCAGGGCGTCGTAGAACGCCTGCTTGGCCTCGTCGCTCGCCAGGTCGACGGGCAGCCCGTCACCCACGGACGAACGCCGCGATCGCGTCGGCCGTCTGCTCCGGCGCGGAGAGGTTCGGGCAGTGCCCGGTGGCCTCGAGCAGCACCATGTCGGCGTCCGGGATCGCGTCGCGCACGTACTCCCCGACCGAGATCGGCGCGATGGCGTCGTCGGTGCACTGCAGCACCAGGGTCGGCGCGGTCACCCGGGCGAGGTCGGCGCGGTTGTCCGATCGGAACGTGACCTCGGCGAAGCGGCGGGCGATGTCGGGGTCGGCCCGGCAGAAACTGGCCGTGAGCTCCTCGCCCAGCTCGGGGCGGTCGGCGTTGCCCATGATCACCGGCGCCATCGCGCTCGACCAACCGAGGTAGTTGCTCTCGAGCGACACCAGCAGCTCGTCGATGTCGGCCTCGGCGAACCCGCCCTGGTAGGTGCCGTCGTCGATGTACCGGGGCGACGGGCCGACGAGCACGAGCTTGGCGAAGCGGTCCGGTTCCTCGACGGCGGCGAGGACACCGATCATCGCCGACACCGAGTGGCCCACGAAGACAACGTCACGCAGGTCGAGCTCTCGGCAGATGTCGAGCACGTCGTCGGCGTAGGCGGCGAGCGAGCTGTACCGCGCCGGGTCGTAGGCCGTGGCGTCCGAGTGGCCGGCGCCGACGTGGTCGAACAGGACGACCTTGAACTCGTCCTCGAACGTCGGCGCCACCAACCGCCACATGTTCTGGTCGCAGCCGTACCCGTGGGCGAACAGCATCGGCTGCCCGCCGGGTGCGCCCGAGACCACCACGTTGTTCCGCTCGACCACGCCCACCGTCCCGAAGCTACGACCCCGGGCTCGTGGATGTACGGCTACACAGGCCGAGGAACGGTTTTCTCGCCCCTGTCGATCGGCGGCCACCCCGTTCGTCTCGTGGGTGAGCTCGGCACCGAAGCCGGGCCACGACACAGGAGGAACCGCAGTGACCCAGTACATGCTCTCCGTGCACGGCGTCGATGGTGAGGAGCTGCCTACCCCCGAGGTCATGCAGGAGATGTTCGCCGCCGTCGACGCGGTCAACGAGAAGCTCAAGGCGCAGGGCGCATGGGTGTTCGGCGGCGACCTGAACGAGCCGTCGACGGCCACCGTCGTCGACGGCACGGGTGTCGAGGTCCTCATGACCGACGGCCCCTTCGTCGAGGCCAAGGAGCACTCGGTGGCTTCTGGGTGATCGAGGCGCCCGACCTCGACGTCGCCCTGAAGTGGGCCGCCGAGGGCAGCGCCGCCTGCCAGGGACCCGTCGAGGTCCGCCCGTTCCAGGACGAGCCGCCGACCGGCTCGCGGATGCCCGACGTGGACGGGGCCGTGATCGAGCGGGTCTTCCGCTCCGAGTCCGGCCGCGCGGTGGCCAGCCTTCGTGCTGGCCCTCCAGCGCTGGCCGGCCGCGGGCCTGCCCCCGAGCCCGGCCGGCTGGATCATCACCACCGCCCGCAACCGGGGGATCGACAAGATCCGCCGTGAATCCACCCGGGACGACCGCCAGGCCGCCGCGGCCCGCATGCACGCGCCGGACGAACCCGAGGAGGTGGGACCCGTGGCCGACGACCAGCTCCGTCTGATCTTCACGTGCTGCCATCCCGCCCTCGCCCCCAGCGCCCAGGTGGCGCTCACCCTCCGACTCATCGCCGAGCTGCAGACCCCCGAGATCGCCCGGGCCTTCCTCGTCCCCGAGGCCACGATGGCGCAGCGCCTCGTCCGGGCGAAGAACAAGATCAAGGCGGCGCGGATCCCCTACCGGATCCCGTCCGACGCCGAGTTGTCCGACCGGCTCCGGCCCGTGCTGGCGGTCGTGTACCTCGTCTCAACGAGGGCTACGTCGCCTCGGCCGGCGACGCGCTCGGGCGCAGCGAGCTCTGCGCCGACGCCATCCGCCTGGCCCGCCTGCTCGCCGAGCTGATGCCCGACGAGGCCGAGGTCCACGGGCTGCTCGCCCTGCTGCTGCTCACCGAGTCGCGCCGGGCCGCCCGCACCGACGCCCGGGGGCGATTGGTGCGACTCGCCGATCAGGACCGAGGTTTGTGGGACCGTGCGCTCATCGAAGAGGGACAGGCCATCGTGCGGGTGTGCC
>JACDCH010000427.1 GCA_013694495.1 Acidimicrobiia bacterium
GAGATGAAGTGGGCCCGGACCGCCCCGGCGAAGCCCCCCCGCCGGGCCCCGGAATCGAATCGAGACACAGGAAGGACCTGCGGCGCCATGACCGTCGACCACCAATCCGTCCGCAGGTCCTGAGCCGACGCCGCCCGAGCGCTCTGCTGTTCATTCGTTCATGGCCGCGATCTGGATCAGGTTCCCGCACGTGTCCTCGAACACCGCCGTCGTCACCGCGCCCATGGCGGCCGGGCGCTGCGTGAACTGCACGCCCCGGCCGACGAGGCGCTCGTACTCGGCGGCGACGTCGTCGACCGCGAACGACGTGAACGGGATGCCGTCGGCGACGAGCGCCTCCTTGAACGGCCGGGCCGCCGGGTGCTCGTCGGGCTCGAGCGAGAGCTCGACGCCGCCGGGTTCGTCGGGCGAGACGACGGTGAGCCAGGCGTGCTCACCGAAGGGGATCTCCGTCTTCTTCACGAAGCCGAGCACCTCGGTGTAGAAGGCGAGGGCCTTGGCCTGGTCGTCGACCATGACGCTCATCACGTTGGTCTTCATCGGTCATCCTCCGGTTCGGGGACCGACCAGCGGTCTGCGATCTGGCGCAGTGGCGCTGTGTCGAGGTGGTGGAACTTGTAGCGGCCCTCCCGCCGCGTGCGCACGAGACCGGCGGCCTCGAGCACGTCGACGTGTTGGGAGATGGCCTGGCGCGTCGAACCCATCTGGTGCTTGGAGGCCAGCCGGGCGCACAGCTCGAACAGGGTCTGCCCGTCGCGATCGGTGAGCTCGTCGAGGATCGCCCGGCGGGTGGGATCGGCGATGGCCTTGAAGACGTCTCCCAACGACGGACACAATAGGCAAGTAATTACTTGCCTATCAAGGGTGACCGGGGCGGTTACGGCGCGATGGTCGTCGCCACGCGGGCGGCCAGCTTGTCGAGCGCCATCGCCCAGCCGGCCGCGCCGGGCGAGCCGGCGGGCACGCCGACGTGGGTCAGGACCATGGCTGTCCCGCCGTCGACCGGGACGAGCTCCACCCGCACCTCCGTCGTCGCCGGGTGCCCGGGCGGCGCGGCGACGTTGCCGTGCTCGTCGGTCATCGACTCGGTGTAGACGAGCCGCCGGGGCTCGGTCACCTCCAGGTGCTCGCCGGTGAACCACATGCGCATCGGCCCGCCGGGCGTCTCGACCTCCATGCAGACGCGCCGGCCCCCGCCGACGCGGACGTCGAGCTCCTCGACCGTGATCCGGGCCCCCGTCGGGCCGTACCAGGCCCCGAAGTGCTCCGCCCCGGTCCACAGCTGCCAGACCACCTCGATCGGTGCGTCGAAGGTCCGCTCGATCACCACGTCGTCGCTCATCGCTTGCTCCTCTCGGCCCCGGCCGGCACGAGCCGGGCGAGGTAGTCGTCCATGCGGTCGAGGCGCTGCTCCCACACCGGCCGGTACTGCTCGGCCCAAGTGGACACCGCCTTCAGTGCATCGGGGTCGAGGGCGCAGGGGCGGTACTGCGCCCGCCGTCCCCGCACCACCAGGCCCGCTTCCTCGAGCACCTTGATGTGCTTCGAGATCGCCGGCAGCGTCATCGCGAACGGCTCCGCCAGCTCGTTCACCGTCGCCGCCCCCGCCGCCAGCCGGGCGAGCAGCGCCCGCCGTGTCGAGTTGGCCAACGCCGCGAACGTCTCGTCCAAGCGCTCCTCGTCGACCGCTGCGGCCATCGTCGTACCTTCCGACTCAGTTAATAAACTGATATGGAAAGTAGCCGACGCCGATGTTGCCGTCGCACAGGGCGCAGTGGGCCCGGCCGAGGCGGGCCTTCAGGAAGTAGGAGAGCTCGCCGAGCACGGAGCCGTCGGCGTCGTACACGCCGATGAGGCGGGTGATCTCGGACGGCACCGTCCCATCATCGTCGGCTCGACGAGAGCGGGACGAAGCGACGGAGCTTGCCGGTGCTGGCGTGGCGCTCGAGCGATGCGACGACCTCGACGGCGACGTCGGGATCGGGGATGCCGGCCTGCCGGAGGCCCTCGAACAGCTCCTTGGTGACGAGGTCGACCTCCACCCGGTCTCCGGCGCCGGCGGCGGCAGCGAGGATGCAGGCGCCGGCGGGGGTCTGGCGCACCTGGTACTCGGCGATGGCGCGGTGCCGGCCGAGCACCGTGCGGAAGACGTGGGGATGGATGGCGGTGCCGCCGTAGGTGAAGACGTCGTCGAGCCGGCCCTGCACGTCAGCGAAACGCCGGTGGGCGGAGCCGCAGGCGCAGGGCGCGTCGAGCACGACCGCCTCGTCGGTGAGCTCGTAGCGGATCAGCGGCTGCAGGGGGTTGAAGAGGTTCGTGACGAGCACCTTGGCCGCCCGCTCGCCGACGGCGACCGGGCGGTTGGCCTCGTCGACGGGCTCGACGATCACCAGGTCCTCGTTGACGTGCATGCCGGTCGCCTGGCGGCAGCCGACGGCCATGACCCCTCCTTCGGACGTGCCCCAGACGTTGGCCACCGGCTCGCCGAACGCGGCCTCGGCCGCCTCGCGGACCTCGGGCAGCAGCGGCTCGCTCGTGGCGTAGACGCGGCGGGGCGCGATCCGCAGCCGGCCGGCCGCCGCCTCCGTGGCGAGCACCCCGAGCATCGAGGCGTAGGTGGTGAGCGACGTGGGCTGCGCGGCGTTGAGGCCGGCGACGATCGTGCGGACCGGCAGCGTCACGGGGAACGAGCGGATCTCGACCATCGGGTTGGCGAAGGTCGTCGCCACCGCCGTGGTCATGTGCGTCGAGTTCGACGCGGTGACGAGGCCCATCACCGTGCCCCCGGCGTCGGGCCGGGCCATCAGGTCGGCGATGAGGTGGCGGGCCAGGCCCAGGTGCACGTCGACCCACGCGTCCCAGCCGTAGACGGACACGCCTCGCTGCCCGCTCGAACCACCCGACGCGACGACGTGCAGGTCGCCCTCGAAGTAGCGGTCGGTGGTGAGGTCGCGCAGGTGGGCCTCGGTCGCCTCGAGCGTGACCCTGCGGTCGGTGGCGATGTCGTCGAAGTGCGACATCAGGTCGTCCTTCGTCATCGTCGGCAGCGCGCCGAGGTCGTCGGCGATGATCGAGTGGACGTCGATGCCGGCCAGCCGCTCGCGGTGCCACGGGGACCCGCGCCGGGCCTCGGCGAGCAGCGCCCGCAGCGCGCCGGTGCGATGGGTGTCGAGCGTGGCTCTCGACCACTGCGTCCGTTCCAGGCGGTCGCCGAGCAGCTCACCCCAGCGGGCCACGTGCTCCTGTCGACGTGCGGCGACGCCGTCGCTGGTGTCGGTCTCCATGGTTTGCCCTCCTATCCCTCGCCGCCCACCAGGGCGCGGACGATGCGCTCGAGCACCGCCGGCGGGAACGCCTGCGGGTCGACCGCCTGCTCCAACGACGCAGCCGTGCCGATGCCGAGGAGCACCTGGGCCGCCTCCCGCAGCACGTCCGACCGCCCGGCCGAGGCGGCGCCGACGACATCGGTGAAGAGCGACGTGAGGCGCTCGATCGTGCCGGCGTGCAACCGGCCGTAGGCCGCCGTCAGGTCGGAGTGGCGGGCGGCGTGAGCCCGGAACTCGATCAGCAGCAGCGCCCACGTCAGGTCGTCGCGCTGCGCGGCCGCCAGCCGGCGGATCAGCTCGACGAGGCCGTCGACGCCGAACAGCCCGTCGGCGACGCGCCGGTTCTGCTCGGCCCGGCCGTCGATCCGGGCCTCGACCATGGCGAGGAACAGGTCGGCCTTGCTCTCGAACCGGCTGTAGACGACGCCTTTCGTGTAGCCCGCGGCCAGCGCGATCTGGTCGAGGCTGGCGCCGTGGTAGCCGCGCGCGAGGAAGATGTCGAGCGCGGCGGCCAGCACCTCGGTCCGGATCTGCTCCGTCCGCTCCGCCCGGGTGGCCCGCTCTTCCATACCGAGAGTATTTGGATACCAACGGCATTTGTCAAGCGTGCGCCGTGCGGATCGAGTTCGAGGCGGCGACGCCGACCACCCCGTCCTGGGTCGGCCTGCGGTAGCGCCGCGCCGGCGCCGTCGTGTCCCTCGGCGCGCGGCTGCGGACGGGCCCCGGCTACCGCCGCGA
>JACDCH010000435.1 GCA_013694495.1 Acidimicrobiia bacterium
GGCCACCACGGCGCCGGCGGTCGCCCCGCCGCCCGCAGCCGCCGTCGCCGCGCCCCCGATCGTGCCCAGCGGCCGCTTCACCCTCGAGCCCTACGCCGGCCTCGGCGCCTGGCTCGACGTCTACGACTGGTCGGCCACCTACACGAACGGCAACCCGCCGGCCGGCCTCCCCGACATCGACCGCATGGCCTCGCTCGGCGTGCGGACGCTGTACATCCAGGCCAGCAAGTGGGACAGCCCGACGCCCGTCCTCGAGGAGGAGCGGCTCCGGCCCCTCATCGACCGGGCCCACGAGCTCGGGATGCGGGTCGTCGTCTGGTACCTGCCCACCCTGCTCGACCCCGGCGCCGACCTCTACCGCCTCGTGTCCATCGCCGCCCTCCCCGTCGACGGGATCGCGGTCGACATCGAGGGCCGCAACCTTGCCGACGTCGCCGAGCGCAACCGCCGGCTCGTGCAGCTCTCGGCCGACCTGCGGGCCCACCTCCCGGGCCAGGTCATCTCCGCCGTGCCGGTGCCCCCCGTGGTGATGGAGGACATCAACCCGAACTTCTGGCCCGGCTTCCCGTGGGCCGAGCTGGCGCCCTACTACGACGTCTGGCAGCCGATGTCGTACTGGAGCAATCGGCTGGCGTCGTCGGGCTGGCGCGACGGCTACGCCTACACGGCGGCCAACATCGACCGCATCCGGGCCCACATCGGCCAGCCCAACGCCCCCGTGCACTCGATCGGCGGCATCGGCGACGCCGTCTCGGTCGAGCAGATCGCGGCGATGCTCCAAGCCTCCTACGAGCGCGGCGCCCTCGGCGGCAGCATCTACGACTACCGCACCACCGGCCCCGAGCACTGGCCCGTCCTCCAGCGCTTCAACGGCTGACCGGCCCAGCGACCGCTACGAAGGTCAAGGGCGCGACGGAGGCGGCGCGGGTCGACGGCGCCTCTGCGGTGCCTCCACCACCGTGCGCCGACCCGTTCTGCGTGCGCGTGTCCGGCTGGGATGCGGTTCGGCGCCCGCGGAACGGACGAGCGCGCGCTCGACGGGGCGCCGCATGGCTAGCTCGCTCGCCGTTTTCGTCGTACCGCGGGATGGGGCATGGGCACGCCGGAGGCCCGCTCGGCCAGGTGGTCACTGAGCAGCCGGTAGGCGGTGGGCGAGGTCATGGCCACGATCTCCTCGCGCAGCGTGACCCACACGGGGGACGTGCCCACGAACGCGTCGTAGCGGCGCGTGTCCTCGGTGCACCACCAGTGGAACTCGTCGCCGCCGGGCCCCCAGTCCCGCCGCTTCCACTCGCGCAGCGTGGAGGTGACGTGGCCGTAGGTGTCGGACTCGTCGTGGCGGCGGAGGGGAAGCTGCCAGCACACCTCCGGCTTCCAGTCGAGGATCGACTCGCCCCGCCGCAGGGCGGCCGAGTGGAACGCGCAGCCGGCGCCGGCGGGGTGGCTGGCCCGGTTGAGGAAGATGCAGGCGCCGTCGACGATCTTCGTGACGGTGTCGCCGGCTTCGTTGACCTGGATGGCGCCCTTCTTGCCCCGGCGGCGCCGCAGCTGCCACTCGTCCTTCTCGAGGAGCTCGACCTTGGCCAGGATGCGGTCGCGGTCGTCGTCGTCGCTGAAGTGGGCGCCGTAAGAGCAGCACCCGTGCTCCATCTCCGGGGCCGGTTCGGTGAGGACCCCGGGGCACCCGGCCCCGAAGATGCACGACCAGTTCGACAGGAGGAACGTGAGGTCGAACACCCACGTGCGCTGCTCGCCCGGGTCCTCGAAGGCGACCATCTCGTGGAGTTCCTGGGCCCGAGGCACCGGGGCGAAGGTACTGGCTCGTCCCTGGTACGAGACGCGTCATGGCCCGCGGTGGGCCTTGGCGGGGTCGGGACGGGCCAGGTCGAAATAGCTCCGTCGCGCCATGGTGCGGGTCCTCGCCCTTCCGTACCGTTCGAGCAGGCGAACAGGCTGGTGTGGCACTCCTCGTCGGCGGCGGGCGCGGCCGCTGCCGGTCAGGGGTGCCACGATGCCCTCGTGGCCGCCGGCGTGCTCGAAGACCTGATGACGGCGCTCGCGCCAGCCCGGGTCCGGGCCGGCGGCCACGACCTCGCCCTCTTCGGTCGGGACGCGTCGACGATCACCGCCGGGGTCGCCTCGGCCGTGTGCTTCCCGGAGTCGGCCGCCGAGGTGCAGGCCTGCGTGCGGGTCGCTCGCCGCCACGGGTTGCCCTTCGTCGCCCGGGGTTCGGGCACCGGCCTGGCCGGGGGGGCGGTGCCCCAGGACGGCGCGGTCGTGATCGTGACCACCCGCATGGACCGCGTGCTGTCGGTCGATCCGGACGCCGGCGTGGCCTGGGTCGAGCCCGGCGTCCTGAACCTCGACCTGACCCGGTTGGTCGCGCCCCACGGGCTGCGCTTCGCGCCCGACCCGTCGAGCCAACAGGCGTGCACGATCGGCGGCAACGTCGCCAACAACTCGGGCGGGCCCCACTGCCTCTCGGAGGGCGTGACGTCGGCCCACGTGCTCGCCGTCGAGGTGGTACTGCCCGACGGGGAGCTGGCGGTGCTCGGCGGCCTCGACCCCGAGCCGGGCGGCTACGACCTGCGGGGCGCCTTCGTGGGCAGCGAGGGCACGTTCGGCATCGCGACGCGCATCGCCGTGCGCCTCGTGCTGCTCCCGCCATCCGTCGCCACGCTGCTGCTCGACTTCACCACGCTGGCGGCGGCGGCCGAGACCGTGTCGGCGGTGATCGCGGCCGGGGTCCTGCCCGGCGCCATGGAGATGCTCGCCGGTCGGATGATCGGCGCCGTCGAGGCGTACGTCGGCGCCGGCTTCCCGGTCGACGCCGAGGCGCTGCTACTGGTCGAGCTCGAAGGTCTGCCCGCCGGCGTGGCCACCGCCACCGAGATCGTCGAGCAGGTGGGCGGGACCCACGGTGCCCGCACGGTGCGGGTCGCCGCCGACGCCGTCGAGCGCGCCCTGTGGTGGAAGGGCCGCAAGTCGGCCTTCGGGGCGGTGGCCCGCATCGCGCCGAACTACTACCTGCACGACACCGTCGTGCCCCGCCGGAAGCTCGTCGAGGTGCTGGGCCAGATCGAACAGATCGCGGCCGAGCACGACCTCATCGTGTGCAACGTCTTCCACGCCGGCGACGGCAACCTGCACCCACTGCTCGTGTTCGACGCCCGGGTCCCCGGGACGCTCGACCGGGTCCACGCCGCCGGCGAGGCGATCGTGCGGGCGTCGCTCGCCGCCGGTGGCGTGCTGTCGGGCGAGCACGGCATCGGCCTCGAGAAGCGCGACTTCATGGCGTGGCAGTTCGACGCCGACGACCTCGCCGCCCAGGCCCGGCTGCGCAGCGCGTTCGACCCCGACCGTGTCGCCAACCCCCGCAAGGTCCTGCCCCGGGGCGCGGGCTGCGCCGACCTGGCCGGCCTGCCCCCCGACGTGTGGATCTGATGCCTGGCGCGGCCACTCGGAGGTGCGCGTGACCGCCGGCGACGCTGCGCTGCGCGCCTTTGCCGTCGAGGTGGGTGGCGTCGACGACGGTCCCGTGGTCGCGGTGGGGG
>JACDCH010000442.1 GCA_013694495.1 Acidimicrobiia bacterium
GACGCCCGCTGGTTCCGCCGCGGCGACGTCCGCTCCGAGATCGTCCGCCGCCCCGAGGAGGACCTCTTCCGCTGACAGACGTCGAATCGGGGGCAGCAATCGTGCGCATGACGCGATCGCTGCCCCCGATTCGACGTGCTTGGCCGGGAGGCGATCCCCGTTTCGGCGACCGTCGCCGGATCGGTCACCCGGCGGGCCTCGCTCCGGACGGACCTCGTAGCCTCCCGGCCATGGCCATCGACGACGAGCTGCTCAACAAGGTGACCTGGAAGATCCCGAACGCGCTGGCCCTGATCGGCTCACGGGCGGGCGAGGAGCGCAACGGCATGACCGCGAGCTGGATCACGCAGCTGTCGATGGAGCCGGTGCTCATCGGCGTCGGCATCGACAAGACCGCCGTGACCCACCGCTTGATCGCGGACGGGGGCTCGTTCACGGTGAACCTCTGGGACGCAGAGGACACGCGCGTGTTCGTGAAGTTCTCCAAGCCGGCGACCGACGACGGCGCGACGTTGAACGGTCGCCCCGTGCACGCCGCGACAACCGGAGCGCCGGTGTTCGACGAGGCCGTCGCCTGGATGGACTGCGCGGTGCGCCACCAGCTCGATCTCGGCACCCACACGCTCTTCGTCGGCGAGGTCGTCGACGCCGCCGTCGTCCGCGACGACGCCCGCCCGGCATCCATGACCGACACCCGCATGAAGTACGGCGGCGCCAAGCGCCACTGACGCCATCGAAGCTCGAGCGAACGGAGTGAGGGCGGAGCCGAACGAGTGAGCTCGAAACTTCAGTCGTCGACGTTGTGGCGCCAGGCCGACCAGGCGGTGCGGACCATGTCGTCGAGGTCGTGCTGCACCACGAAGCCGAGGTCGTCGGCGGCGGCCCGGACGTCGCCGTACACCGCGGCCGGATCGCCCGGCCGCCGGTCCCGGATCTCGACGTCGAGCTCCCGATCGAGCACCCGCCCGATGGCGGCGACGACCTCGAGCACCGACGAACCCACGCCGGCGCCGATGTTGTAAGCGGAACGGAGCGACGTGCCGGCCTCGATGCGGTCGACGGCGACGACGTGGGCGTCGGCCAGGTCGCCCACGTGCACGTAGTCGCGGACGCAGGAGCCGTCCGGGGTGTCGTAGTCGGTGCCGTACACGACCGGCCGCTCACCGGCGTCGAGGGCGGCGAACACCTTCGGGAACAGGTTGTGGGGGCTCGTGTCCGTGACCTCGTCGTAGCCGGACCCGACCACGTTGAAGTACCGCAGCGACGTGTGCCGCAGCGGATGCGCCGTGGCCGTGGCGGCGACGAGCCACTCGCCGATGAGCTTCGTCTCGCCGTAGGGGCTCTCGGGCGCCAACGGCGCCTCCTCGGTCACCGGCACGACCGCCGGCGTGCCGTACACGCCGCAGCTCGACGAGTACACGAACTGCTCGATGCCGACATCGACGGTGGCCTCGAGCAGGGCGCGCATGCCGTCGACGTTGGCCCGGTAGAAGCGCAGCGGCTCGTCGACGCTCACCCCCGCGTACTTCAGCGCGGCGAGGTGGACGATGCCGTCGACCGAGTGGTCCCGCAGCGCCGCCGCCACGGCCGCGCCGTCGTTGGTCGACGTCTCGACGAACGGGACGCCGTCGGGGACGAACGAGCGGTGCCCCGTGGAGAGGTCGTCGAGGACGACGACCTGCCGGCCGCTCTCGAGCAGGCGGCGGGCGACGTGGGCGCCGATGTAGCCGGCGCCGCCGGTGACGAGCCACGTGGACAACGTCAGGCGCCCTCGGGGTCGGGGATGCGCTGCCCGTCGACGACGGTGCCGGCCTCGACCACGACCCCGTCGCCGAGCACGGACCCGCCGATGACGCCCGCGCCGGAGCCGATCTCGGCACCGGGGCCGACGACGCTGTCCTCGACGGTGGCCCCGTCGGCCACCGAGGCGCCCGGGAGCAGCGCGGAGTTGCGCACGATGGCGGCTGCGCCGACGGTCGCGCCCGCCATCACGACGGAGCGCTCCACGACCGCGCTCGGGTCGACCGTGGCGGTGGCCGAGACGGCGTCGGGCCGGTAGCCCCGGCGGCCCTCGACGAGGTCGAGCATGGCGTCGAGGTACTGCGCGGGCGTGCCCGTGTCGATCCAGTACACGCCGCCGTCGTCGTGGGCGAACAGCGTGCGATCGGCGACCATGGCGGGGAACACCTCCCGCTCGACCGACACCCTGCGGCCGGCCTCGACGCGGTCGAGCACGGACGGCTCGAGGATGTAGGTGCCGGCGTTGATGAGGTCGGTCGGGGCCTCGCCCGGCGGAGGCTTCTCGACGAAGGCCACGACCCGGCCGTCGGCGTCGGTGGGCACGACCCCGAAGGCCGACGGGTCGGCCACCCGGTGCAGGGCGATGGTGCCCTCGGCCCCCAGGCGGCGGTGGGCGTCCTCGTGGAGCTCGAGCAGCGCGGAGAGGTCGAGGTCGGTGAGGACGTCGCCGTTCACGACGACGAAGCGCTCGTCGATGCCCGCCTCGGCGGCCGCGAACCCGACCGCCCCGGCCGTGTCGAGCGGCTCGGGCTCGACCGCGTAGACGAGCCGGACGCCGGCGCAGACGCTGTCGGGGTACGCCCGCTGGAACGCCTCCGGCCGGTAGCCGAGCGCCAGGACGGCCTCGTCGATCCCGTGGCGGGCCAGGCCGGCCAGGACCCACTCGATCATGGGCCGGTCGACCAGCGGGAGCATCTGCTTCGGCGTCGACGCGGTCAGCGGCCGCAGGCGGGTGCCGAACCCGCCGACCAGGACGACGGAGCGCACGGGCTATCCGGCGGTCGTGGTGGTGGCGCCGGCCGTGGTGGCGGTGGTGGACGCCGCATCCGGCTCGGCGGTCGTGGTGGCCGTGGCGTCGGTGACCGTCGCGTCGGTGGCCGTCGTGGTGGCGGTCGAGTCGGTGGCCGTCGTGGTGTCGGTGGTGTCGTCGGGCGCCTCGAGGTTCTGGTTGTTCGGGACGTCCGAGAGGTTGTTGAGGGCGTCGAGGAGGCCGTCGCGCACCGGGACGTTGGCGAGCTGCTCCTCGGTGAGGAAGGCGATCGTGTAGTACTCGCGGTCGTTCCGGAAGCGGATGTCGCCGAAGTTCTCGGTGAACAGCTCGCTGGGCGCCTCGCCGTCGACCGCGTCCTGGGCCTCGGCCCACTTGGCGATCACGATCTGGCCGGGCTGCGCCGCGTCGTCGGCACCGCACGTCTTCGAGGCCTCGTCCCAGGACGTGCCGTCCGGGAAGGTGACGACCTCGTTGCCGGCCGAGATGTTCACGTCCTGGAACCAGAGCGTCAGCCGGGCGTTGCGGCCGCCGGCGGAGTCCTGGAACGGGTGGATGTGGACGATCCCGTCGTCGTGGGTGTGGATGCCGAGCGGGTCGCCGCTGAAGTCGGTGAGGAACGGGCCGCCCTCGGCCGAGCCGTCGAACAGGAAGTGGTCGCAGTCGTACACGCCGTAGGCGGCGTGCCAGTGGTCGAACTCGACGGGATCGGATGCCTGCGAGATGGGTGCGGCGTTCGCCTCGCGGCTGCCGCGGGCGAACAGCACGAGCGAGACCCCGAGGATGACCACGCTGCTGATCAGCAGCGGGAAACCGAGGGCGCGCCGCTGGCCGGGCCGCCGCGTTCCGCCGGCTCGGGCCGCCCGCGCGACCTTCTTCGCCGACGACGCCTTGCCCATTCAGGATCCTCCACGGGGTTGCTCGGACGCCCGACCGACGCCGGGCACGAAGGACAACCCTACCGTTCGCGCCCCCGCCGGCTGCCAGCGCGGAGCTCCTCGAACAGGGCCTCGTAGTGCCCTGCGACCGCCGCCGGCGACGCCCACCCTTCGACGAAGCGCCGCCCGGCGGCGCCCATCTCCCGGGCGCCGGCCGGGTCGTCGAGCAGCCCGACCAGGGCATCGGTGAACGCGTCGGGGTCCTCGGGCGGCACGGCGACGCCGGCGCCCGCCCGGGCGACGGTGGTGGCC
>JACDCH010000445.1 GCA_013694495.1 Acidimicrobiia bacterium
CAGGCGCCGATCACTGCGGCGGAACAAGCGCGTCGCGTCGCACCCGTCGACCGCCGGAGGCGCTGGGTCTGGGGCGGAGCCCCCAGGCATCGGCCGCAGGGCGACGAAGTCGGCCGAGGACCGCAACGACCGAGCGGAGCGAGGACGACAACACTCGCCGGAACGGAGCGAAGCGAGTGACGGCGAAGAACCAGCTCAGTAGCTGCGGCCGACGATTGCGACGAGGCCAGGCTCGTCGTCGGCGTCGGGCACGGTGCCGTCGGCCCGCTGCAGGCAGCGGACGCTGACGGCATCGCGGCCCAGGCGGGCCTCGCCGTCGCCGGCCAGGGCGTCCCAGGGGAGCTTGGCCCAGCCGGTGGCGGCCGCCTCCACCGCTTCCTCCACCGTTTTCACCTCGGCGGTCGACTCGTCGCGGCGGGCGGTGGCCCGGGCGAGGAGCTCGGCCTGGATCGTGGGCAGCAGCGCAGCGACGGTGGGCGCCGCCTCGGCGACCGACACCGACCGCTTCTCGCCGCTGTGGCGCAGCGCGAGCGTGACCATGCCCTCGGCCAGGTCGCGAGGACCGACCTCCACCCGGACGGGGACGCCCTTCAGCTCCCAGTCCGTGGCCCGGCGCCCGAAGCTCGTCGACACGCGGTCGTCGAGCTCGACCTTCACGCCGGCGTCGACCAGCTCGGCGGCCAGCCGGCGGGCGGCGTCGCCGCTGCCTTCCTGGTCCTTCACCAGCAGCACCGCCGCCTGGACGGGCGCGAGGGCGGGTGGCACGACCAGGCCCTGGTCGTCGCCGTGGCCCATGATCAGGCCGCCGACCATGCGGGCCGACGAGCCCCACGACGTGGTCCAGGCGAGCTGCTGGGTGCCGGTGTCGTCGAGGTAGTCGATGCCGAACAGCCGGGCGAAGTTCTGCCCGAGCTCGTGGCTGGTGCCCATCTGGAGGGACTTGCCGTCGCCCATCATCCCCTCGCACGTGAGGGTGTTGATGGCCCCGGGGAACCGCTCGCTCGCCGTCTTGCGGCCGACCTGCACGGGGATGGCCAACACGTTGACCATGAAGTCCTCGTAGGCCTCGTGGAGGATGCGCCGGGCGAACGCCGCTGCGTCGGCCTCGTCGACGTGGGCGGTGTGCCCCTCCTGCCAGAGGAACTCCGTGGTCCGCAGGAACAGGCGGGGCCGCAGCTCCCAGCGCACGACGTTGCCCCACACGTTCAGCAGGAGGGGCAGGTCGCGGTAGCTCTGCGTCCACTTGCCCATGTACTCGCCGATGACGGTCTCGCTGGTGGGCCGCACGACGATGGGCTCCTCGAGCTCCTTGCCGCCGGCGTGGGTGACGACGGCCAGCTCGGGGCTGAAGCCCTCGACGTGCTCGGCCTCCCGCTCGAAGTAGCTCATGGGGATGAACAGCGGGAAGTACGCGTTCTTGGCGCCGGTGGCCTTGATGCGGGCGTCCATCTCCGCCTGCATCCGCTCCCAGATCGAGTAGCCGTACGGGCGGATCACCATCGTCCCCCGCACCGGCCCGTTGTCGGCCAGCTCGGCCTTGGCGACGACGTCCTGGTACCACCGGGGGAAGTCCGTGGCCTGTGGGGTCAAGACGCTCGCCATACCGGCGACGGTAGTGGGACACCCCCGGGCCCTCCGCTCCGAGATACCCGCGCCACCAACCCGACGTGCGCGCGTGAAACCCGCCCGAAGGCGGTTACACGCGCATGCCCCCCACTCCCGAAACGTAACGGACCGTTACGTTAGGGTCCACGGTCATGGAGCCCGAGCTCGCGCCCCTCACCGCCGCCGCCTTCCGAGACCTGCTGGCCCTGCTCGGCCGGGTCGACCAGCGCTTCACCGCGGGCGACGGCCGCCTCGACGACCCGACCTCGGTGGTCGAGGGCTACCGCTGGATCCTGTCGATCCTCTCGGTGGGTGCCGAGGTGTGGCTGTGGGGCGACAGCCAGCGGCCCCGCTTCGTCGACATCGTCGGCCCGAACCGCAAGTGGGGCGGCGACAACGCCGACGCCTACTACCAGTACGCGCCGATCGACCCCCGCCGCACGTACCGGGTGCAGGGCGTGAAGGGCGACGCCGTGTACTACTCGCTGACCGTCTACGGCGGCCCCGACGACGGCCGGTACTCCACCCGGATCGTCGGCACCCAGAACCACCGCACGGTCCCTGCCGCCGACGACGGCACCTTCCAGCTCTGGCTCTCCCCCACCCCGCAGGCCGGCCCGACGATCGTCCTCGAGCCCGACGCCGTCGCCGCCATCACCCGCGACTACCTCGTCGACCCCGTCGGCGGGCGCCGGGTCGAGTGGGCGATCGAGTGCGTCGACGGCGAGGGCGACCCCGTGCCGAGCGACGCCGACACCGCCCGCCGGCTGCGGGGCGTCGCCACGTGGGTCGAGGCGCAGGCCGCCATCGTGCCGGTGACGCCGCCGGTCGTGAACGCCGTGGCCGAGCCCTACCCGGTGCCGACGTCGACGTTCGGGTGGGCGGCGGGCGACGCGGCCTACGCGTTCGGCGGCTTCGACCTCGGTCCCGACGAGGCGCTCCTGGTGCGGGGCCGCTCGCCGGAGTGCGCGTTCTGGAACCTCTGCCTCTGGACCCCGTTCCTGCACACCTACGACTACGCCTACGACGCGGTGACGATCAACGGCGGCCAGGTCACCTACGGGGCCGACGGCAGCTGGGTGCTGATCGTGGCCCCCCGGGACCCGGGCCGCCCGAACTGGCTGTCGACCCAGGGGCACCGCTCCGGGCTGCTCTGGTTCCGCTGGTTCCTCCCCGAGACGACGCCCGAGCGGCCGACCTGCGAGGTCGTCGCCCTGCCGTGAAGCAGGCCCGCCGCCACGACGACATCCTCGCCGCGGCCCGGGCCCTGGTGACCGACGCCGGCTACTCGGCGACGACGATGGAGGCCATCGCGGCGCGGGCCGGCGTCGGCAAGCCCACGCTGTACCGCTGGTGGCCGAACCGGGCCGCCCTGGTGCACGAGGCCCTCGTCGCCGACCTCGCCGCGGCGCCGGTGACCGACCTGCGGGGCTTCGTCGCCGGCGTGCTCGGCTTCTTCGACCGCCCCCTCGTGCGCCGGGCGTGGCTCGGCGCCGTCGCCGAGCTCGCCGACGACCCCGCCGCCCTCGCCGCGGCCCACCAGGCCTTCCTGCGCCCCGCCGCCCGGGAGCTGCAGGCGGTGCTCGCCGGCTCGGCCGCCGACGCTCGGTTGGTGCTCGACGTCGTGATCGGGGCCGGCATCGCCGGCCTCGTCGTCCCCGGCGCTCGTCGCTCGAGGGCGAGCCGGATCGACGCCCTCACGGCGCTTCTCACCGCCGCGACGGACACGGCCCGGCCCTGAGGCCCGCAGCTCGACGCCCGGTCAGGTGGAGGCGGCGGTGCGCTTGCGGATGAGGTCGACGCGCGCCTCGCTGGCGTTGACGTCGTCGCCCTGCTCGTCGAGGAGGACGGCGCGGTCGGCGTCGGCCGCCTCCTTGGCGGCCCGCAGGTCGGCCTTCGCCAGGGCCCGCTCGACGCCGTGCTCCTGGATGAACTCGGCCCACTCGACCAGGGCGTCGACCATCTCGTCCTCCGGCACGACGGCGACGTTCGTGCCCCGCACGAAGAGGTGCCCGCGCTTGTTGCCGGCGGCGATGCCGATGTCGGCGTCGCGGGCCTCGCCGGGGCCGTTGACGACGCAGCCCATCACCGCGATCTGCAGCGGGATCTCGCGACCTTCGAACGCGGCCTGCGCCCGCTTGGCCACCTCGATCACGTCGATCTCGGCGCGGCCGCACGACGGGCAGGCGATGAGGTCGACGCCGGTGCGCTCCCGCAGGCCCATGGCCTCGAGCAGCTGGCGGCCGGCTTTGGCCTCCTCGACCGGGTCGGCCGTCAGGCTGTAGCGGATCGTGTCGCCGATGCCGTCGGCCAGGAGCGTGGCGATGCCGGCGGTCGCCTTGAGCAGGCCACCCGGGAGCGGGCCGGCCTCGGTGACGCCGAGGTGGAGTGGGTGGTCGGTGACCTCGGCCAGCATCCGGTAGGCCTCGATCATGAGGGGCACCGACGACGCCTTGACCGAGATCTTGATGGCGTCGAAGCCGACCTCGTCGAAGTAGGCGATCTCGCGCTGCGCGGAGGCAACCATCGCCTCGGGGGTGACCCCCTTCTCCGGGTCGTACAGGTCGGGGTCGAGCGAGCCGCCGTTGACGCCGATGCGGATGGGCACGCCCCGGTCGCGGCACTCGGAGGCGACGAGCTTGATGTGCTCGGGCTTGCGGATGTTGCCGGGGTTGAGCCGCAGGCAGGCCACGCCGGCGTCGAGGGCGGCGAGGGCCATCTTGTGCTGGTGGTGGATGTCGGCGACCAGCGGCACCGGCGACCGCGGCACGATGCGAGCGAGCCCCTCGGCCGCTTCGGTGTCGTTGCAGGTGCAGCGCACGATGTCGGCGCCCGCTGCGTAAAGGGCGTAGATCTGGGCGAGGGTGCCGTCGACGTCGGCCGTCTTGGTGATGGTCATCGACTGCACCGAGATCGGCGCGTCGCCCCCGACGGTGACGGGGTTGACCGGGTGGGCCAGGGTCACCGACCGGGTGGGCCGGCGCGCGAACCGACCCTCGACGAGCATCCCTCTAGACCCCTGAACCGGCGCGAATGAGGACCGCCGGGGACGTGGACGACCGCCGGAGGCGCTCGGGGGTCTGGGGGCGGAGCCCCCAGACATCGGCCGCAGGGCGACGAATCGGTTGGGTTCTTTGTGGCGCCGCCCGTGCCGGCGAGCCGTCGTCGGTCGAAAAGAACCCTTCCGACAGTCCGAGGACCGGCATAGACCGAGCGAAGCGAGGGCCTTCGAACTCGGGCGAACGGAGCGGACGGAGCGAACGGAGCGAAGCGAGTGAGCTCGACATGCTCAGCCCCCGATGGGGTCGGCGATGTCGAGGTAGATCGTCGAGATCCCGAGGAAGACGAGGACGAGCACAACGGCGTAGGTGAGAGGCAGCAGCTTCACGACGTCGACGTGATAGGGCTCGCCCCGGCGGAACAGCGACCGGATCTTCTCGTACGTGGCGATGGCGACGTGGCCGCCGTCGAGGGGAAGCAGCGGCACGAGGTTGAACACGCCGATGAAGACGTTGAGGATCACGAAGAGGAACAAGAACGTCGTCGGGTCGTTGCGCACGAGGTCGGCGCCGATGTCGGCGACGCCCAGGATCGACACGGGGCGGGCGTCGGCGGCGGGGTCGCGGGGCGGCGCCGGGCGGCCCTCGTCCCCCTCGACGGCCGGCGTCGACGGGCCCGACAAGACGCGTGATCCGAGGTCGGCCAGCCCGCTGGGCGACAGCACCTGGCCCAGGCCCTCGAACGTGTCGCTCGTGACCCGCCCGAACGACTGGAACGTGTCACCGACGGCCGAGCCGATGCCGACCGTCTCGCGGGCCGGGCGCTCGGGGCCCACCCCGAAGTACCCGATCGCCTCAGCGGAGTCGGGCCGTCGCGCCGCCAGGGCGACGTCGATCGTCAGCGTCTCGGCGCCCCGCTCGAGCACCACCGGTACGTCTTCGCCGGGCCGGGCCCGGACGATGGCGGTGAACTCCTCGAACGTGCCGATCGCCTCGCCGTCGACCGACAGGATTCGATCGCCCGTGCGCACGCCCGCGGCGCCCGCCGGCGAGGACGCCTCGACGCCTTCGGCCACGACCCAGGCGTCGCCGGGGTGCTCCCCGCCGGGCGTGCCGACGAAGGCGAACAGCGTGAAGAGCGTGGCCAGGGCGAGGATGAAGTGCATCGTCGAGCCGGCCACGGCCACCGACAGGCGCCGCCAGTACGGCTTCGACATGTAGGTGCGGTCGTCGTCGGCGGGGTCGAACTCGTCGAGGTTGTGCATCCCGACGATCTTCACGTAGGCCCCGGCGGGGATGGCCTTGATGCCGTACTCGGTCTCGCCCTTCCGGAACGACCAGATGCGGGGCCCGAAGCCGATGAAGAACTCGGTGACCTTCATCCCGGCTCACTTGGCCGTGAGGTAGTGGCCGAGCTCGTGCAGGAAGATCATCACGAGGATGGCGGCGATCACCACGAGCAGCGGCCAGCCGCCGCCGACGCCGGCCAGGACGATGAGCCCGGCCAGGACCGCGACCCCGATCGGGTTGCCGACCCGCTGCCCGGCCGCAGGCGGGCGGCTGGGCTCGGGCACGTCGCCGCGGTGGCGGCGGGGGCGGCGGGGGCGGGTCTCGAGGTCGGTCATCGTGCGATCGCTTCCCGTTCGATGAGATGGCGGGCCGTCCGGCGGGCCCGGACGTCGGCATCGACAACGGCCTCGACCGAGTCGGCGGTTCCCCCATCATGGCCCCCGAGGACCTCCGCGAGGAGGTCAGGGATGGCCGTCCAGGCCAGGGCGCCGTCGAGGAAGGCCTCCACCGCCACCTCGTTGGCCGCGTTGAGGCACGCCGGGGCGGTGCCGCCGAGGCGACCGGCCGCGTAGGCCAGCCCGAGGCAGGGGAAGGCGGCGTGGTCCGGGGGCTCGAAGTCGAGGCGGCGCAGCGAGGTCCAGTCGATGCGCCCCGATGGCACCGGCGTGCGGGCCGGGTAAGCCAGCGCGTAGGCGATGGGCAGGCGCATGTCGGGCATCGAGAGCTGGGCGATGGTGGCGCCGTCGGTGAACTCCACCATCGAGTGCACGACCGACTGGGGGTGGACGACGACCTCGATGCGGTCGTAGTCGGTGCCGAACAGCTCGTGCGCCTCGATCACCTCGAGGCCCTTGTTCATCAGGGTCGACGAGTCGATCGTGATCTTGGGGCCCATCGACCAGGTCGGGTGGGCGAGGGCGTCGTCGATCGTGACGTGCTCGAGCTCGGACCGGGTGCGGCCCCGGAACGGTCCGCCCGACGCGGTGAGCACGAGGCGGGCCACCTCGCCGGCCGGGTCGTCGGCCGACCGCAGGCACTGGTGGATGGCGCAGTGCTCGCTGTCGACGGGCACGAGCGCGGCGCCCGGGGTCGAGCGCACCCGTTGCACGACGGGGCCGCCGGCGATGAGCGACTCCTTGTTGGCCAGGGCCAGCCGCTTGCCCGCGCTGAGGGCGGCAAGGGTGACGCGTAGGCCGGCGAAGCCCACGACGCCGTTGACCACGGTGTCGGCCAGGGTGGCCAGCTCGGCCAGGGCCTCCTCGCCGGCGAGGACCTCGGTGCCGGCCGGGACCGCCGCCACCAGGTCCGGCCGGAGCGATTCGTCGCCGATGGCCACCACCTTGGGCCGGAACTCGTGGACCTGGGCGGCCAGTTGCTCGACCGACGAGCGGGCGGCGAGGGCGACAACCTCGTAGCGGTCGGGCTCGGCCCGGACCACATCGAGCGTCTGGGTGCCGATCGAGCCGGTCGACCCCAGCAGGCTCAACGTGCGCATGGCTCGCCGAGGCTACAGCGGCCCCGTCAGGCAGCCGCCCCGGGAACCGGTGGGACGTCGCCGAGTCGGGGGGACCCTCGCCTTGACGGCAGCGACAGCCGAAGGCGCTGGGAGTCTGGGGGCGGAGCCCCCAGGGATCGGCCGCAGGGCGACGAAGTCGGCCGAGGACCGCCTCAGTCCGAGCGGAGCGAGGGCTCCTGAACTCGGTCGAACGGAGCGAGAGCAGCGAGCGAGTGAGACCGCAACGTCAGTAGAGGAGGACGCGGGCCAGGTAATAGACGACCGGGAGGACGAAGAGGACAGCGTCGAAGCGGTCGAGTAGGCCGCCGTGACCGGGGAGCATCGTGCCCATGTCCTTGACGTCGAGGTCGCGCTTGACCATCGACTGGCACAGGTCGCCGAGCGGGGCGGCGACGGCGACGCCCACCGCCAGCAGGAGGTTGGCGGCGAAGCCGAGCTCCGAGAAGGGCGCCAGCAGCAGGGTGGTGACCACGACGACCACCACGGCGATGCCGATGCCGCCGATGAGGCCCTCGATGGTCTTGTTGGGGCTGGCCGCCGACAGCGGCCGCGTGCCCGCGTTGCGGCCCACGACGAAGCCACCGAGGTCGTAGGCGACCGCACCGAGGATGGCAAGCAGCAGCACGCCGATCCCGGGCTCGGCCACCGCCGTGGTCGTGGCCGTCGTGGTGGGCAGCACGAGCATGAGCGCCGCGGTGGAGCCGAGGAGGCCGACCCAGCCGACGCCGAACAGGGTCGACGACAGCCCGATCACTGGCCGGTCCGCTCCCCCGGCACCGGCCAGGTACCAGAGCAGGCCGAACACCACCGTGAGGAACAGCACCACCGGGATGCCCGACTCCCCCCGCCAGTAGGCGGCCAGCGGGAGCGCGAGCACCGCGCAGAGGCCGAGGAGCGTCGCCGGCTGGTAGCCGGCCTGGCGCAGCACGGTGAAGAGCTCCATCGCGGCGCCGACGAGCACAGCGGCGACCAGCGCCACGGTGAACTTCGGTCCGGCGTAGAAGCAGAACAGCGCGACGGCGGCGAAGGCCACGCCCACGCCCACGGCAACGGGGACGTTGCGGCCCGGCGTGGTGGGGCGTTCGAAGCCGCCGACCCGGCGCTGGGCGGTGGCCCGGCGGGGATCCGACGAGATGGCGCGGGTGCGGCCCTCGACCGGCTCGTCGTCGTCGATGTCGTCGTCGTAGGCCGCCGCGCCGACCCGGACGGGCTCGGCCTCCCACTCGTCCTCCTCGTCGTCGAAGGCGAAGAAGTCGTCGGGGCCGGGACGGTCCTCGTCGGCCAGCGCGCCGACGCGGGTCTCGTGATCGGCGAGCTGGCTGAAGTCGTGGTCGTCGTCGTCGTGGCGGTCGCCCTCGCCCCGCCAGCGGGGCTGGCCCGACGAGAACGCCGACCACGAGGACCCCTCGTCGAGGTCCTCGGCGGCGAAGATGCGCGGCACCTCGCCGGTGGCCGGCTCGGTCCAGTGCGGCAGGGCGGTGTCGTCGGGCCGCATCGGCGGGGCCCGACCCGGGACCTCGTCGGCGGGGAGCGGGAAGCGGATCGTGGGTCGCGGGC
>JACDCH010000446.1 GCA_013694495.1 Acidimicrobiia bacterium
CAGGCGCCGATCACTGCGGCGGAACAAGCGCGTCGCGTCGCACCCGTCGACCGCCGGAGGCGCTGGGTCTGGGGCGGAGCCCCCAGGCATCGGCCGCAGGGCGACGAAGTCGGCCGAGGACCGCAACAGCCTGAGCGCAGCGAGGGTCCAACGAACTCGAGCGAACGGAGTGAGGCGCAGCCGAACGAGTGAGCTCGAAACTCAGGCGTCGGCGACGACCCGGGGCCAGGGGCGGGTCTGCTCGAGGATGCGGGCGAGGCGGAGGGCGACGTCGTCGCGGTGGCGGCGGGCGTTGATCTGCAGCCCGACGGGCAGGCCCTCCGACGTCCGCCCAGCGGGCACCGACGTCGCCGGGTTCCAGCACAGGTTGGCGAGCATCGTGAACGGTGTCGACATCGCCCCGCCCGGCGGCGGGCCGGCCGCGGCGAAGGCGGGCACGGCGGTCGACGGCGTCAGCAACACGTCGACCTCGGCGAAGAGCGCGGCGACGGTCTGCTCGAACTCGTGGCGGCGCCGGTGGATCCGGCCGATCTGCGGGGCCGTCATCCCCTCCGAGCTCTCCAGCCCCTTGCGGGTGAAGCCCATCAGCTCCGCCTTGCGGCCCGGCCACCGCTCCTCGATCCCGTCCATCGTCCACGACGACAGCACGCCCGACGACAGCCACACCCGGGTGGCGTCGCCCAGCCGCAGCGGCTCGTCGTCGAGCTCGAGGCCGGCCGCGGCGGCCAGCTCCTCGGCCGCCGCCCGCGACAGTTCGGCCACCTCGGTGTCGACGTGGTCGACGAAGCCGAGGTCGAGCGACCACCGGGCCCGCAGGCCACGCACGTCGAGCGCCTCGATGATGTCCTCGTAGACGACGCCGGCGGCGGGCAGCGAGGTGCGGTCGCGGTCGTCGGGGCCGGCCTGGACGTCGAGGCACCGGGCGGCGTCGGCGACCGTCGTGGTGACGACGCCGTGCACGCTCGTCTGCGAGTGCATCGGTCCCGGCACCGGCACCCGGCCGTAACTCGGCTTGTGGCCGACGAGCCCGCAGAACGCGGCCGGGATCCGAATGCTGCCGCCGCCGTCGCTGGCCGTCGCCACCGGCACGATCCCGTCGGCCACCGCCGCAGCCGAGCCGCTCGACGAGCCGCCGGGCGTGCGCTCAAGGTCCCACGGGTTCCGGCTGATGCCCCAGGCCTTGGTGCTGGCGAAGTTGACGATGCCGAACTCAGGGGCCGAGGTCTTGCCCACGAACACGGCGCCGGCCGCCCGGAGGCGCTCGGCGTCGACGGCGTCCCGCTCGATCGGTGGCCCGCCCTTGAACCAGAGCGATCCCTGCGACGTGGGCATGCCGGCGCAGTCGTGGAGGTCCTTGATGGCGATGGGCACGCCGGCCAGCGGTCCGGGGTCGTCGCCGCGCGCCACGGCCGCGTCGACAGCCTCGGCCGCCGAGCGGGCCAGCTGCTCGTCGACGTGCACGAAGGCGTTGAGGCGCTCGTTGCCGCCCTCGATCCGCTCGAGGGCAACGTCCAGGACCTCGACGGCCCGGCGCTCGCCGCTGCGCACCGACGCGGCCAGCTCGGCCAGCGGCGGCCAGGCCGGGAACCCGTCCGCGCCGCTCACGCGCCCACCCCCTTCGCCGCCTTCGCCGCCTTCGCCGCCGGCCTCGCCTTCTTCTTCGTCGGCGCCTTCTTTCCCGGCGGCGCCGCCCGGTCCCCGCTGCCCGGGCCGGAGCCGGCGCCGACACCCAGCGCCGCCGTCAGCTCCGTCAGGCCCGCCTGGATGCCGTCGGTGAGCACCGACAGGTCGGGCAGCACATCGCGGTCGCCCGTGATGCCGAAGCCGAGGACACCGTCGTAGGAGAGCACGGCGATCGTGAGGGCCTGGCCGTCGACGATGCCGACGTACGGGAACGCCTCGAGCACCCGGGCGCCCAGGCAGTAGAGCGGGAACTGGGGCCCGGGGACGTTGGTGATCGTGAGGTTGATGGCC
Organism: Acidimicrobiia bacterium; assembly: GCA_013694495.1. GTDB lineage: Bacteria > Actinomycetota > Acidimicrobiia > Acidimicrobiales > JACDCH01 > JACDCH01. The sequence continues at coordinate 1,975 of JACDCH010000446.1, forward strand.
CGGCTGCGCACGAGCAGGCGCGAGGCCATCGACAGCACCGTCGGCGGTGCGTAATTCGTCATCTGCATCAGCAGGTCGGCGCCGACGGCGGCCCCGGACTCCTTCAGCTCGCGCATGCCGTCGCAGATGGAGCGGAGCCGCTCGATCGGATCGGCGAGACCGACCGGCAGCGGCGCGCTCATCATCGACACCCGGTTGCCGACGGCCGCCGTCCCGGCGGCGGCCGCCGCGTCCCTGTCCTCCTGGGCCCGCATCGTGACCGGCACCATCGCCTTGAGCACGAGGTCGTCGGGAAGGGGCTGGTCGCGCTCGTCGAGGAACAGCCGCAACCCGGTCGTGACCGCGGCCAGCACGACGTCGTTGAGTGACACCCGGCCACCGAGCCGCTCGTCGGCCGACGCCGCATCCTTGATGGCCTTGGCCTCGGCGATCGGGACCCGCAGCGGGAGCCAGCGGCGGTGGGGCGAGATGGGCACGTTCCACGGCGTCGCCGGCGCCGAGGGAGCAGCCGTGGCGACGGCCTGGGCCACGTCCTTGGCCCGCTCGGCGAGCTGACGGGGGACGCGCAGCGCCGAGCGCAGCGAGCGGGCGATCTCGGCCGGCTCGACGGCCCGCTCGACGAGCGACTCGAGCATCAGCTGGGCCGGCGATGGGGGCGGCGAAGGGCGCCACGGCTGCGGGTCGAGCCGGGTGACCTCGGGGCCGAGGTCGAAGATGACGGTGGCAACGTCGACACCCGAGATGCCGTCGACCATGCAGTGGTGGGTCTTCTGGATGACCGCAACGCGGTCGTCGGCGAGGCCCTCGACGAACCAGAGCTCCCACAGCGGGCGGCGCCGGTCGAGCAGGTGCGACTGGATGCGGGCGAACAGCGCGAGGAGCTGCTCCTCGGACCCCGGCTTCGGCAGCGCCGTGAGGCGGACGTGGTAGCCGAGGTCGAAGGCCTCGTCGTCGACCCAGACGGGCCGGCCCTGCTCGAGCGGCACCTCCATCACGCGCTTGCGGAACCGGGGCACGAGGTGCAGGCGCGAGCCGATCACCTGGCGGACGTCGTCGATGCGGAAGCGCCCGTCCTCGTCGTGGAAGGGCCCACCCTCCAGGATCCCGAGCGAGCCGACGTGCTGCGGTTGCTGCGGCTTCTCGATGTGGAGGAACAGCGAGTCCTGCGCGCCGAGGCGCTCGTATGCCATGGCCGGAACCTATGCGATGCCGTAGGCCGCCAGCCGGGCCGCGGCGTCCGGGAACACCACGGCGAGCGCAGCGAGGAGATCGGCCGGTCGGGCGATGCGGAACGCGTTGGTGGCGACGTACAGCCGGAGCGCGCAATCCACCAGCTCGACGTCGCCGAGCGACGCCAGGGCCACCGCGCCCTGCACGTACACGCCGCGGTAGTAGCTGTCCTGGTGGCCCTCCCAGTACGTCATCGGCTGGCCGACCTGGCCCCTGGCGCCGGCGGGGATCGTGCGGGCCCGACCGGCGTCGAGCGTCGCCTCGTGGCGGAACTCGGCGTAGCTCGCCAGGCCCTCGTCGAGCCACGGATCCCGGCCCTGGTCGTTGCCGACGAGGGCGTAGAACCACTGGTGGGCGACCTCGTGCGAGGTCGTGCGCCCGATCGAGCCGGGGCCCTGCATCACGTGGCCGGGGAACTCGATCCCGCCGTTCAGGTCGGGGGTGACGGCGAGGGTGTACGACTCGTACGGGTACGGGCCGAAGCGGGCGCTGTGCGCGCGGAGCGAGTCGACGACCCGCTGCAGGTAGGCCTGCGGGTCCTCGCCGACGGACGCGTCGACGCCGACGGTCACCTCGACGGGGCCGGGCAGCGCCTCGACCGCGGTGACGGTGGCGAAGTGCCCGATTGACACGGCGACGTCGCGGGCGCCGCTGATCCGCCACGTGCCGTCCCCGCCCCGGCGGCCGCTGGCGAGCACGTCGTAGCCCGGCGGCACGGCCAGCTGCAGCGACCAGTCGGCCGCGGGCAACGTCGCCGCCTCGGCGAAGGCGGAGGTGGGTGGCTCGCGGGCCCAGCCGACGCCCGGCTCCCAGGCCAGCAGCGGAATGAACGACCCCAGGCGGAGCGTGTCGCCGCTGTGGCTGATGCGGTCCCGGACCGAACCGCCGACCTGGACGCGGAACGGGATGGACACGGTGACGTCCTCGCCGGCCTCGAGCACCCGGCCGAGGCTGACGTCGACCAACGTCGGGTCGGGCTGGGCCGTGGCCAGGGCCACGCCGCGGTCGAGGTCGGTCACCGGCCCGATCGTCGTGCTGGCGCCGGTGGTGGCCGGGCGGGGCGAGTTCGCCCACAGGCGCACGACCAGCGCGTCGACGGGGAGGTCGGGGGTGAAGCGCACGGTGACGGTGCCGTCGACCACGCCGGCCGCCACGTCGACCGAGGCGACCACGCCGTACACGGGGCGGTCGGGGGCCGGTGCGGCGTAGGGCGGCGCGGCCGGGCAGGTCCCGGCTGAAGCGGGCGGCAGGGTCGGGGCCGGCGGCGGGGGCGGCACCGTGGACGGC
>JACDCH010000633.1 GCA_013694495.1 Acidimicrobiia bacterium
GTGCCATCGCGGCCACCGGCGCCGACGCCGACCAGCTCGTGCGCCTCGCGTTGCTGCTGCTCGCCGGCGGGCTCAGCGCCCTGTTCCTCGAAGCCGACCAGCGCCGCCGGCGCCGGCGTCCCATCGCGTCGCTGCGCCGCGCCAGCCGCTAGCGCAGTACCCGGCACGGCGCCGGTCGTCAGGGCTCGCTGTCCTACGCTGCTCCGCCGTGCCGGTCCTGGGTTCCGAGGCGTGGGTGGAGGCGTTCGGGGCCGCCTGCGCGGCCGGCGGCGCCCGAGCCCCGCGCTCCCTCGTGCTGCAGCAGGAGCTGACCGACAGCGGCACCGCCTGGCACCTCGTCGTCGGCCCCGAAGGGATCGACGTCGTCTACGGCCGGCACCCTGCGCCGGACATCGCGCTGTCCGAGGACACCGCCACCGCCCGGGCCGTCGGGCGGGGTGAGCTGTCGGCGCAGCAGGCGTTCATGGACGGCCGCCTGCGCGTGCGGGGTGCGGTCGGCCGGCTGTCCGAGGTGGCCGCCGTGCTCGCCACCCTGCCGCCGGTGCCGGGCGAGGGCTGACGGTGCCGGAGCTCCCCGAGGTCCAGGCCCACGCCGAGCGGCTCGACAAGGAGTTCTCGGGCGCGGTGCTCGAGCGGTTCACGGCCATCTCGTTCACGGCGCTCAAGACGTTCCAGCCCGACCCGACCGAGGCCGTCGGCCAGCACGTGGTGTACGTCGGGCGCCGGGGCAAGCACCTCCTGCTCGACCTGGGCACGGCCACGTTCGTCGTGCACCTGATGCAGGGCGGCCGCCTGAAGCCCGACGAGAAGCAGTCGGCCAAGCCGAAGGGCGGCGTCGCCCGGTGGCGCTTCGACGACGGCCGGGCCCTCCTGCTCACCGAGCAGGGCACCGAGCGCAAGGCCGGGGTGTGGGTCGTCGCCGGCGACCCCGAGGGCCAGCCGCCGCTCGACCACCTCGGCCCCGAGGTCGACCAGGTCGACGTCGCGCGGCTGCTGCCGCTCCTGCACGCCAACCCCATGCGCCTCCACGGCTTCCTGCGCGACCAGCGGCTCGTGGCGGGCCTGGGGCGCCGCCTCGCCAACGAGATCTGCCACCGGGCCCGCCTGTCACCGTTCGCCTCCACCGCCAAGCTCGACGACATCGACGCCGCCACGCTGGTCGAGGCCATCGGGGCGTGCCTGAACGAGAGCCTCGCCTTCGAGCGGGGCCGGCCCGACATGTCGAGCTCGGCCGACCGGCCCGGCTGCGTCCACGGCCGGTCCGGCGAGGCGTGCCCCGTGTGCGGCGACGTCATCCGCTGCGTCGAGTACACCCGCTACCGGGTCGACTACTGCGCGACGTGCCAGACCAGCGGCAAGGTCCTGGCCGACAACACCACCAGCAAGTTCCTCAAGTAATCGGCAGCGCGCCGGCTCTGAGCCCCCGCCGGGGGTGAGGCGCAGCCGAACGAGTGAGCTCGAAACTCTCAGCCGAAGAGGCCGAGCTCCGCGCAGGTGTCGCGCTCGTCGACGAGCTCCTGGGCGCTGGCGTCGATGCGGGCCCGGGCGAAGTCGTCGACCTCGAGGCCCTGGACGATCGAGTACTCGCCGTTGGCGCAGGTGACCGGGAACGAGCTGACGATCCCCTCGGGCACGCCGTAACTGCCGTCGGACTGCACGGCCATCGAGACCCAGTCGTGGGCCGGCGTGCCCAGCACCCACGAGCGCATGTGGTCGATGGCCGCGTTGGCCGCCGACGCGGCCGACGAGGAGCCCCGGGCCTTGATGATCGCCGCCCCCCGCTGCTGGACGGTGGGGATGAACGTGGACTCGACCCAGGCCTGGTCCTGGCCCACGGCGTCGAAGGCCGGCTTGCCGTTGACCCTGGCGTTGTAGATGTCCGGGTACTGCGACGCCGAGTGGTTGCCCCAGATGGCCATGTTCGTGACCGCGGGGGTGGGCAGCGCCGCCTTGGCCGCCACCTGGGCGATGGCCCGGTTGTGGTCGAGGCGGGTCATGGCCGTGAAGCGGTCGCCGGGGATCTTGGGGGCGTTGCGCTGGGCGATGAGGGCGTTGGTGTTGGCCGGGTTCCCGACCACGAGCACCCGGATGTCGGCCGCCGCCGCGCCCGACAGCGCCTTGCCCTGGGCGGTGAAGATCTTGCCGTTCGCCTCGAGCAGGTCGGCCCGCTCCATCCCCTCCTTGCGGGGCATGGCGCCGACGAACAGCGCGTAGTTGGCGCTGGCGAAGGCGACGTGCGCCTCGTCGGTGGCGACGGTGCCGGCGAGGAGCGGGAACGCGCAGTCCTCGAGCTCCATGACGACGCCCTTCAGCGCGTCGACCGCCTGCGCCACCTCGAGCAGCTGCAGGATGACCGGCTGGTCCTCGCCCAGCATCGCCCCGCTGGCGATCCGGTAGAGCAAGGCGTAGCCGATCTGGCCGGCGGCCCCCGTGACGGCGACGCGGACAGGATCCTTCAAGTCAGGCACGGCGCCGGACCCTACTCACGACGCGAACTGGGGGCAGCAACCGCGAACATGTCGCGATTGCTGCCCCCGGTTGCAGGGTTCAGAGCTGCATCGCCTTGACCTCGAGGAACTCGTCGAAGCCGAACTCGCCGTACTCGCGGCCGTAGCCCGACTGCTTGTAGCCGCCGAACGGTGCGTTGGGGTTGAAGGCGCCCTGGTTGACCTCGATCTGGCCGGTGCGGATGCGCCGGGCCACCTTCTTGGCCCGCTCGACGTCGCCGCCCTGCACGCCGCCGGACAGGCCGTAGATCGTGTCGTTGGCGATCTCGACGGCCTCCTCCTCGGTGTCGTACGGGAGGATCGACAGGACCGGGCCGAAGATCTCCTCGCGGGCGATGGTCATGTCGTTCGTGACCTCGGAGAACACCGTGGGCTGCACGAAGTAGCCGTCGGGGTTCACGCCCTCGGGCTTGGAGGTGCCGCCGGTGACGAGCTTGGCGCCCTCGTCGATGCCCTTCTGGATGTACGAGTTGACCCGGTCGACCTGCGCCTTGCTCGACAGCGGGCCGAGCATCACGAAGTCGGCGAACGGGTCGGAGGGCTGGAACTTGTTGGCCACCTCGTCGGCGGCGATGCGCTCGGCGTCGGCCAGCCGGTCGCGGGGCACCAGCATCCGGGTGAGGGCGGTGCAGGTCTGGCCCGAGTTGAGGTAGCACTTGCCGACGCCGTCGCGCACGGCCTTGTCGAAGCCCTCGTCGTCGAGGTCGTCGAGGAGGATGTTGGCCGACTTGCCGCCGAGTTCGAGCGCCACCCGCTTCAGGGACTGCGACGCCACCTCGGCGACCCGCTTGCCGGCCCGGGTCGACCCGGTGAAGCTCACCATGTCGATGTCCGGATGGGCGGCGATGGCCTCGCCGACCTCGGCGCCGGTGCCGGTGACGAGGTTGAACACGCCGGCCGGCAGGCCGGTGTCGTGGATGACCTCGGCCAGCACGTACGCGTCGAGGGGGGCGACCTCGCTCGGCTTCAGCACGACGGTGCAGCCCGCCGCCATGGCGTAGGCGACCTTGGCCGCGATCTGGTGCAGCGGGTAGTTCCACGGCGTGATGCAGCCGACGACGCCGACCGGCTCCTTCACGACGAGGCTGTTCCCGACCTGTGTCTCGTAGGCAAAGCTCTCGGCCAGCGCCGCCGCCGTGTTGAACGAGTTGATGGGCAGGCCGGCCTGCACGATCTGCGACAGCCACTTCGGCATGCCCGCCTCGCGGGTGACGATGGTGGCGATCTCGTCCATGCGGGCGCCGAGCCCCTCGGCGATGCGGCTGCAGAACTTGCCCCGCTCCTCGGGCGACGTGGCGGCCCAGTTGTCGAAGGCGGCGCGGGCGGCCTGGGCGGCCCGGTCGACGTCGTCGGCGTTGCCGCTCGGGATCGTCCCGATGACGGATCCGTCGGTCGAGTCGAAGACCTCGATGGAGCCGGAGCCCCCCGAGGCCACCCAAGCGCCGTCGATGTAGATCTTGTCGTGGTTCGTCACGCGGTCCCCCTGCGTCGGTGGTTCTTGACCCGGCGGTCAAGTCAGGACGCTACCGGCCGGACCGGCCTACTGTCACACGCCGATGGACGAAGCCTCCCTGCACATCGACGCCGCACCCGACGCGCTCTATGACATCGTCAGCGACCTCCCGGGCATGGGGCGGTTGAGCCCCGAGAACACGGGCGCGACCTGGATCAAGGGGGCGACCGGGCCCGCCGTCGGCGCCCGCTTCCGGGGCGGCAACAAACACGGCGTGATGCGATGGTGGACCCACGGCGTCATCACCAAAGCCGACCGCCCGAAGCAGATCGAGTGGGACGTCAAGGAGTCGGGCACCCGTTGGGGCTACCGGTTCGAACCCGCCGGCGACGGCACCTTGGTGACCGAGTACCGCGAGCACGTCAAGGACGTGAACCCGCTGATCAAGCTCGTGCAACGGTCGGGGCTCATCGGCCGGCAGCGCGAGCCCCTCATGGTCGAAGGGATGAAGGAGACGCTCCAGCGCCTGAAGGCGACCGTCGAGGCGTGAGCAGGCCATGAGCGCGGCGCGGCCGCCCGCCTGGCACCCGGACCCGGCCGGCTCGGGCGCGCTGCGGTGGTGGGACGGCGACCGCTGGACCGACCGGTACCACCGCACCGGGGCGGCGGCGGTGGCCGAGCCCCCCGACGTCGCTCCGACGGGGCTGACCCCGGTGCGGGCGCGCGACCTCGCCGACCACCTCGTGGCCCGCCACCGCCTCCCGAACTTCCGGCTCCCCGCCCGGACCTACTCGACGATCGGCGTGCTCGAGCACCCGGCGGCCCACCGCGAGGCGCTGCGTCGGGCGCTCCGTGCCCTGCTCGAGGTGCTGCGGCCCGACGAGGTCGTCGTCCACCTCGACGCGGCCGCGTCGTACGAGTTCGCCGCCGGCGGCTCGTCGATGCGAGGCACGGTGCTGGCCCTCACCACGACCCGGGCGGTGGCCGTCGACGCCACCGTGCCGGTGACCGGAACCCGCACCCCGACGCGCCAGTTCGACGAGGCGCCGCTGGCGGCCATCGAGATCGACCACAAGCCGCTGCTCGGCCGCGACGGGCTCCGCCTCCGCTGGCGGCCGAACGGCCGCTTCGAGCTGTCGTCGCGGCAGGAGCAGGTCATCGACCAGGTGCGCGCCCTTGTCGCCCAGCCGTCGCCCGAGCCGTTCCCCGCCCTCGTCCAGCTGCTCGCCCTCCCGGAGCTCGACCCGCAGCAGCCGGCCCCGGACTGGTATCCCGATCCGGCCACCGGCGGTGCCGGCGGCGTCCACCGCTGGTGGGACGGGCGCCAGTGGACCGACGCCACGACGGTCGCGGGCTCGCGCGAGGAGGCCGCCGACACGGGCGGGTTCGACGGCGACAGCTTCGGTGGCGGCTGCGACGGGGGGTCGTGGGACTGACGGCCGCACGGGGCGCCGTCACTAACCTGCCCCGCCCGTGACGAAGATCAAGGTCGAGAACCCGGTCGTCGAGCTCGATGGCGACGAGATGACCCGCATCATCTGGGCGTTCATCAAGGACAAGCTGATCCTGCCCTACCTCGACGTGGAGCTCCTCTACTACGACCTCGGCATCGAGAAGCGCGACGAGACCGACGACCAGATCACGATCGACGCCGCCAACGCCATCAAGGAGCACGGCGTCGGCGTGAAGTGCGCCACCATCACGCCGGACGAGGAGCGGGTCGAGGAGTTCGGCCTCAAGAAGATGTGGAAGTCGCCCAACGGCACCATCCGCAACATCCTCGGTGGCGTCGTCTTCCGCGAGCCCATCATCTGCTCGAACATCCCCCGGCTCGTGCCCGGATGGACGAAGCCGATCATCATCGGCCGCCACGCCCACGCCGACCAGTACAAGGCCACCGACTTCGTGGTGCCCGGCCCCGGCACCGTGACCATGACCTACGTGCCCGACGACGGCGGCGAGCCGATGGAGTTCGAGGTCGCCAAGTACCCGGGCGGCGGCATCGCCATGGGCATGTACAACTACGACGACTCGATCCGCGACTTCGCCCGGGCGGCCCTGCGCTACGCCCTCGACCGCAAGGTCCCGGCCTACCTGTCCACGAAGAACACGATCCTCAAGGCCTACGACGGCCGCTTCAAGGACATCTTCCAGGAGATCTTCGACGCCGAGTTCAAGGCCGACTTCGACGCCGCCGGCATCACCTACGAGCACCGCCTCATCGACGACATGGTCGCCCAGGTCATGAAGTGGGAGGGCGGGTTCGTCTGGGCCTGCAAGAACTACGACGGCGACGTGCAGTCCGACACCGTGGCCCAGGGCTTCGGCTCGCTCGGGCTCATGACCTCGGTGCTGCTCACCCCGGACGGCAAGACGTGCGAGGCCGAGGCGGCCCACGGCACCGTCACCCGGCACTACCGCGAGCACCAGAAGGGCAACGCGACCTCCACGAACCCCATCGCCTCGATCTTCGCCTGGACCCAGGGCCTGAAGTTCCGGGCCAAGCTCGACGGCGCACCCGAGGTCGACCGCTTCGCCGACACCCTCGAGAAGGTCTGCGTCGCCACCGTCGAGAGCGGGAAGATGACCAAGGACCTCGCCCTCCTCGTCCCCGGCGGCACCGACTGGCTCACCACCGAGGGCTTCCTCGACGCGCTCGACGAGAACCTCCAGCAGGCGATGGCCTGAGCCGATGGTCGAGGATGCGCCGCCACCGCTCCACCGTCCTCGGCATCACCCTCGTCCTGGCCGCTGCGCTGCTGACGCCCGCATCGACCGCCACCGCCGATCCCTACGCCGGGGCCCCGAACTGCCCTGACCAGCCGGCGGACAGTTGGTGGCACGCCGACATCAGCGCCCTGCCCGTGCACCCCCGGTCGGCGACGTATGTGGCCTCGATGGGCGCAGGCACGGCGGTGCACGCCGACTTCGGCAGCGGCCTGTGGGACGGCGGCCCCATCGGCATCCCCTACACGACCGTGGGCGGCGGCCAGCCGCGGGTGCCGGTGTCGTTCGACTACGACGACGAGAGCGACCCGGGTCCGTACCCGATCCCGGCCGACGCCCCGATCGAGGGGGCGCCGATGCCGACGGCGACCGCCACGTGCTCGTCGTCGACCGTGACGCCTGCGTGCTCTACGAGCTGTACGACGCCCGCCGCAGCGCCGACGGCAGCTGGCACGCGGGCTCGGGCGCGGTGTTCGACCTGCGCTCGAACCAGCTCCGCCCCGACGGCTGGACGTCGGCCGACGCCGCCGGCCTGCCGATCCTGCCCGGCCTCGTCCGCTACGACGAGGTGGCGGCGGGCGAGGTCGACCACGCCATCCGGGTCACGGCCCGGACGACCCAGGCCGCCCACCTGTGGCCCGCCCGCCACCACGCCGGCTCGGCGAACGCCGACCTGCCGCCGATGGGTCTGCGCCTGCGGCTGAAGGCGAGCGTCGACATCAGCGGGTTCCCCGCCCCGATGCAGGTCGTGCTCCGGGCGATGCAGCGCCACGGGCTCGTGGTGGCCGACAACGGCAGCTCCTGGTACTTCTCCGGCGTCCCCGACGAGCGCTGGAACAACGACGTGCTCCACACCCTCGACGTCCTGCAGGGCTCGGACTTCGAGGCGGTCGACACATCGTCGCTGATGGTCGCCCCCGACTCGGGGCGGGTCGGGTCCGCCGTCCCGGTGGCCGACCTCGGCCGCTACGTCGACGCCGTGTACCGCGACTTCCTCGGCCGGGCGCCGGACGCCGCCGGGCGGGCCCACTGGGTGGCGCAGCTGCAGCAGGGCCTCCCCCGCTCGACGTTCACCGCGGCCATCGCCCGCTCGCCCGAGTGGACCGGCGCGGTGGTGACGACGCTCTACACCGGCGCGTTCGACCGTCCGCCCGACGCGGCCGGGCTCGCCTACTGGCGCCAACGGGTGCAGGCGGGCACGCGCGTCGCCGACGTGGCGACGAGCTTCTTCGGGTCGCCCGAGTCGTTCACGCGCGCCGGCACCACCCCCGAGGGCTTCGTCGACCGGCTCTACACCCGCATCTTGGGACGTCCCGCCGATGCCGCCGGGCGAGCGTTCTGGGCGGACCGCATCCGGCCCGGCACACCGCTGTTCGTCCTCGCCGCCGACCTCTACCAGAGCAAGGAGAGCCGGAACCGGCGCGTGCGCGACCTGTACGCGGAGCTCCTCGACCGAGGCCCCGATGCCGCCGGCCTCACGTACTGGGCCGGCGCCCTCCTCGACCTCGACGACCTCGTCCTTGCCGCTGACCTCGCGGCCAGCGACGAGTACCTCCGCCGCGCTCAACGCGCCTGAGGGCCACGCGCGGGCAACCTGAGCCGGTGCCGGCCGTCACCACCAAGCGGGCCCTCGCGCTCGTCTTCGTGGCCAACGGCCTCGGCGGGCCGAGCTTCCTGGCCCGGCTACCGGAGCGCCAGCGCGACCTCGACCTGACCGACACGCGTCTCGGCGCCCCGGTAGGGGCTCAGAGCCTTCGGAGCCTGGCGGTATCCCCGGGTCGGTAGATGCAGATCACGTGATCCAGGTAGCCAGCGCTCAACGCCGTAGCGAGCATTGCTGCCCCGGCTCCGGCCTCGGGCAAGTGCGAGGTGAGCACGACGTACGGGCTCCGGGGATCGACCGCCTGCAGGAGCGCGCCGTTCGCGATCGCCTTCTTGAGGGTGTCGGTTCGCATCAGGCCGGGGCGCGAGCCCTGCACGCTTCCCTTGTACTCGAACCACACGCGTGAGCCGTTCTGACTCGTTGCGACTCGATCGATCTCCACACCGACGGCGGTGAGCACGAGCCGGCCGCTCAGGGCGAAGCCGTAGTTGCGAAGGAGTTCGTCACACTGTTCGGCGAACTGACGCCCCTGCCTGATCGACGAGCCCTGGAAGTCGCTCACCGGGGCGGGGGGTCTTGGAACAGGGGCTGGAGCTGCAGTTCAACAGGAGCCAGTTCCAGGTCATCGTCGGTGTAGAGCTCCCAGGAGTCGTAGACGTCGAGGATCTCCTCGTTACCTCGCAGCCAGCGCTCGACCCCAGCCGCCCACTGCTCATCCAGGAAGTCGGCGCGGATACGTTCGGCGTCGCCGGGCGGAAGCGATTCAGGCGACGACTGCGCCACGATCTCGATCGCCAACCGCCAGTGCAGGGTCTCGAGATTCTCGGCGATGATCACCTTCGGCGGGTCACCGTGCAGGACTGCGAGGGCTACGAACTTCGGCACTGATCAGCCGGCGAGCTCGCGGTCGGTCCAGTAGCCGGCGAGCGGAGCGTGCACACCGCTCGAGTACGCAAGGAGACGTCGAAAGCCTTCGGTGTCGAGCATCCCGACGACGTCGAAGACCGTCTCGCCGGCGGCCCTCGTGGCTCGAATCGCGCGGTCGCCCTCACCACCACGTCGCGGCAGGTGCGACGACAGGAGGATCAGTGGTGCCCTCTTGTCGGAACCACGGAGGACGGAGGCACGACCGAGCGCCTTCCACACAGTGTCCGTTCGGAGAAGACCACCCCGGCTGGACGCGAACGCGCCGGAGACATCGAACCACCAGCGCTTCCTCCCGTCCCGCCCGGTCGCCTCGAAGTTCACGACGGCTCCGGTTGCCGGCACGCGGACGTTCCTCCCCGTGACGGTGAAACCTGTGGCCTCGAGCAGATGCTCGGCCAGCGCCTGCGCAGCCTTGCCCTCACGAGTCGCCCGGGCTTGGAACCCCTCGGCCTCGTCGGTCGGCTCGGCAGCGGACGGAAGCAGCAACGATGGGCGAACGTCGGGCGAGAAGGATTCACCTTCGGGCGAGCGACCGACTTCGTCAGCAAGTCGCTCCTTCGCAATCGACACGTAGTCCGGATCGATGTCGTAGCCGATGCCCCGGCGGCCAAGACGGTGAGCGGCGACGATGGACGAGCCGGACCCGAGGAACGGGTCGAGCACGAGATCGTCCTCGTAGGTGTAGAGACCGATGAGCCACTCAGGCAGTTCGACCGGAAACGGGGCTGGGTGACCCACGCGCTTGGCGCTCTCCGGGGCAATGTCCCACACGTCCAGCGTGCGGTGCATGAAGGCGTCGGCCCAGAGCGCCTTGCGGTGTGGAAGCCCAAGCCGTTCGCGATCCTTGACGCTCTTGGCCCGATCGAAACGGCCCTTGCTGGCGACGACGACACGCTCCGTGATGTCGCGAAGCACAGGGTTCGCTGGGCTCTTGAACGAACCCCACGCGCAGTTTCCACCCGCGCCGTCGCCCTTCTTCCAGATGATCTCCCCTCGCAGCAAGAGGCCCAGCCGATCCTGCAGGATCTGGATGACGTCGGCCGAGAGCGAGCGGTAGGGCTTGCGCCCGAGGTTGGCGACGTTCACGGCGATGCGCCCGCCAGGCTCCAACTTCTGCGCGCATGCGTCGAACACCGTGTAGAGCAGCTCCAGGTACTCCTTGTACGAAGCCGGTACCCCTTCGCTCCCGAGCTCTTCCTCGTACTGCTTCCCGGCGAAGTACGGAGGCGAGGTGACGACCAGGGCGACCGAGCCGTCGGGAATGTCATCGCGCTCTCTGATGTCGCCGAGGATGCACGGTTCCCGAATGTCGAAGGGTTCGAGAACGGTGTCGTCGTCGGAAAGCCGAGGGGCCTCGAACCGGTCGTAGAACGCTGTCGAGTCGTGCGCTTCCCGCTTGCCGACGCCGAAGTTCGATGTCGACGTCCCCTTCTTGAGCGGGTCGCGCATACGTTCGATCGTAGCTAGCGGAGGCCGAGGTTGGCGAGGATCTCGGTGGTGCCGCGGGAGAAGTTCATCGTGTACAGGTGCAGGCCCGGGGCGCCGCCGTCGAGCAGCTTCTGCCCCAGCTCCGTGCCCACCTCGACAGCGAGCTCGCGCACGGCCGACGGTGTGCCGGCGGCGAGGTCGAGCTTGCGGTGCAGCTCGTCGGGGATGGTGCTGGCGTTCATGCCCGCCATGCGGCGGAGGCCGTCGACGTTGACGAACGACATGATCCCGGGCAGCACCGGCGTGTCGACACCGAGGGCGGCGAGCTCCTCGACCATGCGGAAGTAGGGGTCGGTGTCGAAGAAGAACTGGGTGATGCCGAAGTCGGCGACGCGCAGCTTCTCGGCCAGGAACCGACGGTCGGTGTGGTTGTCGGGCGAGCGGGGGTGGACCTCCGGGAACGCAGCGACGCCGATCGAGAAGTCGCCGATCTCCCGCGCTGCCTCGATGAGCTCGGCGGCGTAACGGAAGTCCGTGGGGTACTCGCTGCCGTCGGCCGGGGCGTCGCCGCCGAGGGCGAGCAGGTTCTCGATGCCCGTGTCGCGGTAGCCGCCCACGATCTCGGTGATCTGCTCGCGGCTGTGGGCGACACACGTGAGGTGGGGCATCACCGTCATCGAGGTCGACGAGGCGATCTGCTCGACGATGCGGCGGGTCGTGTCGCGGGTCGAACCACCGGCGCCGTAGGTCACGGACACGAAGCTGGGCTCGAGCGGCTCGAGGTCGACCAGCGCCTTCTGGAGGCGCTGCTCGGCGTCGCTGTCGCGCGGCGGCCCGAACTCGAAGGAGATCGTGCGGCCCCGGGCGAGGAGGTCCTTGATGCGGGCCACGGTCAGCTCCTCGACGCTCGGCGTTCGGCTGCTTCGACGAAGTTGCGGAACAGCATGGCGATGGTGGTGGGACCGACGCCGCCGACGCGGGGGGTGATCGCCCCGGCGACCTCCTCGCAGCGCTCGTCGACGTCGGGCAGGAGCTTGCGGCCCTCGTAGCGCACGCCCGCCCCGATCACCGTCGCGCCGGGCTCGATGTGCTCGGGCTGGAGGATGCCGGGGACCCCGGCGGCGGCGACGACGATCTCGGCCCGCTTCGTGTACCGCGGCCAGTCCGGGACGCCGGTGTGCACGACGGTCACGGCGGCGTTGGCCGTCGGTCGCTTGGCCGACAGCAGGAGGGCGAGCGGGCGGCCCAACGTGAAGCCCCGCCCGAGGATGCACACGTCGCGCCCGGCCACCGGGATCTCGTAGTGGTCGAGCAGGGCCTCGATGCCCGCCGGGGTGCAGGGCACCGGGCTCGGCATCGACAGAGCCAGGCGGCCCATGTTGAGCGGGTGGGCGCCGTCGGCGTCCTTGTCGGGGTCGACCTCGAACAGGGCCGCTTCGTAATCGACCTGGGGCGGCGTCGGGTGCTGCAGCAGCATCGCGTCGACCTCGTCGGAATCGTTGAAGTCGCGGATGGCGGCGACGACGTCGGCGGTCGACGCGTCGGCCGGCAGGTGCACGTGGGGCGAGGCGCAGCCGAGATCCTCGGCCTTCGCCATCTTCATCCGGATGTAGCCGGCGCTGGCGCCGTCGTCGCCCACGAGGATCGTGCCGAGGCCGGGACGGCGGCCGGACGCGACGAGCTTGTCGATGCGAGGGACGAGGTCGGCGAACACGGCCTCGGCCACCGGACCACCAGGGAGGAGTCGAGCGCCCATCGGAGTGCAGACGTTACGCGACGGGTGGAGTCACCCCGCCGGACGGCCCCGGGTTGCACGCGCCCGGCACCCACTACCACGAGACGAGGTCACCGGGTCCGGCCGGTCGACCAGAAGGCCTTCGCCGGCCGAGCCTCAGGCCTGGGTGCGGCGGAGCACGCACCAGAGCCCGATGCCGGCCCGGCTGCGGACCCCCTCCCACTCGCCGGGCAGCACCTCGGCGACCTCGTCGGGCGGGAGGTGGATCGGCGTCTGCTCGCCGCTCGAGTTCACCCACACGACGAGCCCCTCGGGCGCCAGCACCCGGTCGACCTCATCGGGGAACAGCAACATGTTGATGAGGACCACGGCGGCTGCGGCCCCGTCCGCCAGCGGCAGCCGGGAGGCGTCGGCCTGCACCCGATGGCCCGGCGCGGGCGGCGAGTGGCGCAGCATCTCCAGCGAGAGGTCGAACGCAACCACGCAGTCCCAACGCGCCGCCAGCAGCGGCGAGTAGGTGCCGATGCCGCTGCCGACCTCGGCGACGACGCCGCCCGGCGAGCCGGCGACACCCCGCTGGAGGGCGTCGGCCACGACCGCGTTGCGCTCCGGCGTCACCCGGGAGTGCCACGCCGCCGCCAGGTCATCGAAGTTCGCCTCGACCGCGACGCGGGCCTCGTCGTCCCACCCGGCGCCCGCCAGCCCCGCGGCGCGCCGGGTCATGATGCGCATCGGGTGCCGCTCGTCGGCGGCCACCGACGACGTGTGCCCGGGCAGTTCCAGGGGCGGGAGGTCTCGGATCAATGGAGGAAGTGCCTCTCGCCGGTGAAGACCATGGCGACTTCGAGCTCGTCGGCCTTGGCGATGTTCTCCTCGTCCTTGACCGACCCGCCGGGCTGCACGATCACGGCGACGCCGGCCCCCGCCGCCGCCTCGATGCCGTCCGGGAAGGGGTAGAAGGCGTCGCTCGCGCCGGCGCCGCCGGCGGCTCGGCCCTTCGCCTTGGCGGCGGCGATCTGGCCGGCCTCGACCCGGTTCTGCTGACCCGCACCGATGCCCCAGGCGACGCCGTCCTTCACCAGCACGATGGAGTTCGACTTCACCCAGCCGCACAGCCGGAAGGCGAGCTCGGCGTCCGCCCATTCCGCTTCGGTCGGCTCCCGCTTCGTCACCACCCGCCAGTCCGTCCGGCTGCTGGCGAAGTGGTGCGGGTCCTGCACGAGCAGGCCGCCGGTGACCGGACGGATGTGGCGCGCGTCGGCGGTGGGGGGTGGGGCCTCGAGCAGCCGCGTGTTCCGGCGCTTCGCCCGGAGCGCGTCGAGGACGCCGGGCGCGAAGCCGGGGGCGATGACGACGTCGGCCTGAGCGGCCGCAACCATCCGCTCGACGGTGGCCTCGTCGATGGGCTGGTTGACGGCGACGATCCCGCCGAACGCGGAGCGCGGGTCGCATTCGAAGGCGAGCTGGTACGCCTCGGCCAGCGAGCCCGCGACCGCAGCGCCGCAGGGGTTGGCGTGCTTGATGATGGCGCAGGCCGCCCGGCCGGTGGCGGCGCCGAGGTCGTGGGCCAGCAGCCAGGCGGCATCGGCGTCGAACAGGTTGAGGTACGACAGCGCCAGCCCCGAGTGCTGGGTCATCGACGCCCACCACGGCTCGGCCGCTGTGGTGTGGCGGTACAGCGCGGCGGACTGGTGCGGGTTCTCGCCGTAGCGAAGGACGGTCGGCTCCTTGCGGTACGACAGGTGGAGGGTGTCGGGGAAGGGCCCGTCCCCGTCAGCCTCGCTGTCGTCGCCGGCGTCGAACCACCGCACGATGGCGGCGTCGTAGGCGCTGGTGAAGGCGAACGCCTTGCGGGCGAGGCGCCGGCGCAGGCCGTCGGACAGCGCCCCGCTCGCCTGCAGCTCCGCCAGGACCTCCGCGTAGTCGGCCGGGTCCGTGACGACGCCGACGTGGGCGTGGTTCTTGGCCGCCGCCCGGATCATGGCGGGGCCGCCGATGTCGAGTACGTCCATGGCCCCGGCGCCGCCCCCGTGCTCGAAGTCGGCCGGGTCGGACCCGAACGGGTAGGCGTTGACGACCACGAGGTCGAAGGCCTCGATGCCGTGCTCGGCCATGTCGGCCCGGTGGGCGGGGTCGGTGGGGTCGGCGAGGATGCCGCCGTGGACACGCGGGTGGAGCGTCACCACCCGGTGGCCGAGGATGGCGGGGAACCCGGTGAGCGCCGCGGTGTCGGTGACCGCCAGCCCGGCGGCGGCGATGGCCGAGGCGGTGCCGCCGCTCGACACGAGGTCGAAACCGACGTCGACGAGGGCGCGGGCCAGCTCGACCACACCGGTCTTGTCGTAGGTGGAGATGAGCGCCCTCACGGCAGCACGGTCCCTCTCTCGATGATGGCGTGGACGGTGGCCGGCAGCAGCCGCCGCTCGACCACCTTGATGCGTTCGTGGAGGGTGGCCTCCGTGTCGTCGGGCCGGACGGCGACCGCTTCCTGGGCCAGGATCGGGCCTTCGTCGACCTCGAGCGTGGCGACGTGCACCGTGCACCCCGTCACCTTCACGCCCGCCTCGATCGCCTGGCGGACGGCGTGGGCCCCACGGAACGAGGGCAACAGCGCCGGGTGGGTGTTGAGCACCCGGCCGCCGTAGGCGTCGAAGATCGGCTTCTCGAGCACGGTCATGAACCCGGCCATCACAACGAGCTCGACCTCGCGGGCCTGTAGCTCGTCGACGAGGCGCTCGGTGTAGGCGACCCGGTCGAAGGACGGCCCGAACGACTC
This sequence comes from Acidimicrobiia bacterium, assembly GCA_013694495.1. Lineage (GTDB taxonomy): Bacteria > Actinomycetota > Acidimicrobiia > Acidimicrobiales > JACDCH01 > JACDCH01. The sequence continues at coordinate 15,157 of JACDCH010000633.1, forward strand.
GCGCGCCACCAGCACCGCGGGCACGCCGTGCGCCGCGGCGACGTCGGTGGCCGGGCACGGGCGGTCGACGAGCACGACTTCGGCCGGCACCCCGGCGCCGAGCACGGCTTCGAGGATGCTGCCGCCACCGGACGCGAGGACCCCGACGAGCACGGCGGGCGAACCTATCGCCCAGTCAGGGGCCAGGGGTGCGGTACGGTTCACCCGTCTTTCGAGCGACCAAGGAGTACGAGTGGACCTGAACAAGCTGACATTGGGGGACAAGATCGTTGCGGCGACAGGCATCGTCCTGTTGATCACGCTGGTCGTGCTGCCGTGGCACAGCATCGACCTGTGCGAAGGCCTCGGCGACACCGGCGGGCTCGGAATCAGCTGCTCGTTCAAGCGGACGGCGATCCAGTCGCCCAACGGCTTCTTCGGCCTGCTGGCGCTGCTGCTGACGATCGCCATCGTCGCCGCCGTGCTCATCCGCAAGCTCACCACCACCGACCTGCCCACGCTGCCGGTCGGCTGGGGCAAGGCGATCTTCTTCGGTTCGCTCGCCGCCCTGGCGCTGCTGCTGCTGAAGCTGGTCATCGAGACCACGGCCCTCGGCTTCGGGTCCTACCTGGCCATCCTCCTGGCGGCCGGCATGGCCTACGGCGGCTTCCTGCTCAGCAAGGAGGACGACGTCGTCGCCCCCGGCGGTGGCACCGCTCCGCCGACGCCCTTCTGACGCACCCGTCCGCGTCGCGCTCGACCGTCCGGCCC
>JACDCH010000451.1 GCA_013694495.1 Acidimicrobiia bacterium
GCCCGGCGGCCTGGCCCAGGAGCGGCTCTCGATCGCCACCGGCGGCACCGGCGGTGTCTACTACCCCTACGGCGGCGGCCTGGCCAACCTGATCTCGAATGAGATCGAAGGGATCGACGTCACGGCCGAAGTCACCCCCGCCTCGGTCGATAACCTGCTGCTGATCGAAACCGGCGATGTCGACCTCGCCTTTGTGCTGGCGGACACCCTGGCCGACGCCGCCGCCGGCACCGGCTACGTGGCCGACCATCACCGCCTCGACCTCGTCGGCACCTGCCCCGGCTGCGCGGGCGGCCCGGGTTAGTGGTCCCGGTCGTGGGTTCGTCGGTGTATTCGGCGAGCACTGGGCGTCGCTCGCAAGGACGCAGGCCGCAGGCTGGGACCCGCCCAGTCAAGGCCGAGGCCGCAGCGAGCGGCGTTCAGGGCCGTTGAATACCCGGCATGACTTGCGAGCGGGACCACTAGAGCTGGGCCACGTCGTGCTCGAGCAGGTGGGCGAACTTCTGCCGGGCCGCGGCCCGCACCGTGGGCAGGTGGGCGCTGGGCCACAGGCCCTCGACCGGCGTGTAGCCCTTCAGGAGCTGGCGGGCGAGCGTGATCTTGTGGACCTCGGTGGGGCCGTCGGCGATGGCCATCACCTGCGCCCCGGTCATCATCCCCGAGAACGGCATCTCGTTGGAGACACCGAGCGCCCCGTGGAGCTGCATCGCCCGGAGGGCGACGTCGTGGAGCACTTTCGGCATGGCGACCTTTACGGCGGCGATGTCCTTGCGAACGACCTTGTAGTCGTTGTGCTTGTCGATCAGCCACGCCGTGCGCAGCACGAGCAGGCGGAACTGCTCGATCTCGATCCAGCTGTCGGCCACCTTCTCCTGGGTCATCTGCATCGACGCCAGGGAGCCCTTGGCCGTCTCTCGCGACACGGCCCGCTCGCACATCATGTCGAAGGCGCTGCGGAGGAGGGCGATGGTGCGCATGGCGTGGTGGATGCGTCCGCCGCCGAGGCGGGTCTGGGCGATGACGAACGCCTGCCCCTCGCCGCCGAGCACGGCATCGGACGGGACGCGGACGTCGGTGTAACGCATGTAGCCGTGGGTGCCGTGACCCTCGGGTTCGCCGGCCAGCCCGACGTTGCGGACGATCTCGACGCCTGGTGTGTCGGTCGGGACGATGAACATCGACATGCCCTGGTAGGCCGAGATGTCGGGGTTGGTGACCGCCATCACGATGAGGAACTCGGCGAAGCAGGCGTTCGAGGAGAACCACTTCTCGCCGTTGATCACCCACTGGTCGCCGTCGCGCTCGGCCCGGGTGGTGAACAGCGTCGGGTCGGCGCCGGCGTGGGGCTCGGTCATCGAGTAGCACGAGCTGATGTCGCCCTCGAGCAGCGGCATGAGGTACTTCGCCTTCTGCTCCTCGGTGCCGTAGTGGGCGATGATCTCGGCGTTGCCCGTGTCGGGGGCCTGGCACCCGAACACCGTGGGCGCCCACCGCGAGCGCCCGAGGAGCTCGTTCATCAGCGCGAGCTTCACCTGGCCGTAGCCCGGGCCGCCGAGCTCCGGACCGAGGTGGCAGGCCCATACCTCCTGGTCGCGCACCTGCTGCTGCAGCGGCTTGATGTGGGTCATGACCCGCGGGTCGCTCTTGTCGTACGGGTCGCCGAGCACGTGGTCGAGCGGCTCGATCTCCTCCCGCAGGAAGCCGTCGATCCAGTCGAGCTTCTCCTGGAATGCCGGTTCGGTCTCGAAGTCCCACATGCCACAGATGATGTGCGAACTTCAACTTCTAATGCAAGCGCATCAGCCCTCGCCGAGGCGGGCGAAGCTCGGCGGTCGCTTCCCGAGGAAGGACTGCACGCCTTCCTTGAAGTCCGGCCGCCCGAAGCTCTCCAACATGAGGCGCTGCGACTCCCGCTCGGCCGGGCCGAGCCCGGCGTGGAGCTGCGAGTACACCTGGCGCTTCATGACCGCCAGCGACGCCGGGGAACACCGGGCCGCGATGTCCTCGAGGTAGCGCCGGCTGTGGGACAGCAGCTCACCGGCCGGGAGGCTGGCGTTGACGAGGCCGAGGCGGGCGCACTCCTCGCCGGTGACCTTGCGGGACGACATGAGGAGGTCGAGGGCCACGGCCGGCCCGGCCAGGCGGGTGAGGAGCCAGCTCAGGCCCCACTCCGCGATCAGGCCCCGCTGGGCGAAGGCGGTCAGTAGCACGGCATCGTCGGCCATGAACCGGATGTCGCAGCACAGCGCGATGGGGACGGCCATGCCGGCGACGGCACCGTTGATGGCGGCGATGACCGGCTTCGTGCCGGCCATCAGCCATGTGTAGGTGCCGTCGAGGTCGGCGGGGGTGCCCGGCGGAAGCGGCGGCACCTCGAGGTCGTCGCGGGTGCCCTCGCCCGTAGCGCCGCCCTCGGTGATCGAGGTGAGCAGGTTCATGTCCGCCCCCGCGCAGAAGGCCCGGCCGGCGCCGGTGATGACGATGCCGACGACCGCGGGGTCGCGCTCGGCCCGGCCCACCGCGTGGCGCACCTCCGAGCCCATGCGGTTCGTCCAGGCGTTGAGCGAGTCCGGGCGATCGAGCGTGATGGTGGCGACGGGGTCGTCGACCTCGTAGAGGATCTCGTCGTACACAGGTGCTCCTCGCCCGCGACCGCGTGGGCCGGGATGTCGAACTGGGCCCGGGGCGTTGTCGCCCAGGGAGCGGCGACGTTCGCGCTCGGGGAAGGCGGCCGCCAGCTCCTCGAGGTCGGCGATGCCCTGGCTGGCGTGGAACGTGGGACGGCCCTTCGTGCCCCAGTAGAGGAGGGCGTACCCGACGTCGGCCAGCGGGTCGCCGAGCGCGGCCATCTCCCAGTCGAACACGGTCTCGATCCGGCCCGAGCCGTCGCCCTCGAGCATGACGACGCCGGTCGCGAACTTAGCGCGCGTTCGCCAAGTGCGCGTCGCGCGGCCACTACCCTTCTGGGCCATGGCTCGCCCCCGCACCCCTGCGGCAGCGCCCGAGGCGCGTCGCCCCCGGCCCGGGCGCGTCAGCCTGATGCGCACTGCCATCGGGCTCATGGGCGAACAGGGCTACGAGGGCACCTCGACCCGCGACATCGCCACCGCCGCCGGCGTATCGGTGGCGGCGCTCTACTACCACTTCCCGAGCAAGCTCGACCTGCTGCGGGAGTTCCTCCACGAGGCCCACGACGTGGTGCTCGAGCGGGTGGCCCGGGAGATCGACGAAGCCGGCCCGACGGCGCGCGCCAAGCTCGACGCCGCGGTGGCCGCCGTCATCTGGTCGAACATCCACGACGCCTGGGCCCGCCAGGCCGCGCTGGTGGCCTGGCGGGAGCACGGGCGGCTGCAGGCGCCGGACCAGCGGGCGATCGCCGGCAAGCGGGAGCAACTCGTCGAGCTGCTCGAGCGCGTCGTCACCGACGGCGTGGCGGCGGGGGAGTTCGCCACCGCCGAGCCCCGCGACGTCGCCCGGGCCGTGCTGACGCTCTGCATCTCCGTCGTCGATCCGTTCTCGGAGGCCGTCGGCCCGATGGTGAGGGTGATCGAGGTGCACCAGCGGCTGGCCGCGGCGCTGGCCGACACGCCGGCGCCGCCCCCGGCCCCGAAGGCGAGGAAGCGATGAACCCCCTCGCGCCAGCGCCGCAGGCGCGCGTCACGGGTTCATGAGGTGGCGGGGGTTCGCCTCCTCCAGCTTCCGGGGTCCGGCGAGGGGGCTTCGCCGGGGCGGTCCGGACCCCATAAAACTCACCGGAACGGAGCGAAGCGAGTGACGGCGAAGATCTCAGCCGCCGGCGGCGATGCCGACGGGCTTCCCATCGACGATCTGGTCGAGGTACTCGGCCAGCCCTGCGCCCCTGTGGTCGCCGCACGTCCAGCGGGTCATGCCCTCGGTGATGCGGGTGACAAGCCCGCTGCGCCGGTTGCGCAGCGGGATGTTCGACCAGACGTCGCCCTCGACCGGGTACGTGTGCTCGTCGGTCACCACCTTGGCGTGCACGGCGTGGTGGTAGAAGGCGTCGTCGTACTCGGACGTGAGCTCGACGTCGCGGATCGGCACGGTGCGGTCGTCGCCGTAGCGCTCCCGGTCGTAGAGGAAGCCGTGGACGTGGCGGCCGCCCTCCTCGGTGCCGGCGATGGTGGTGGCGAAGCCGAGGTCGGGCCCGAGGTTCACGGTGAGCCAGCGGTACCACCACACGGCCTGCCAGTAGCGGGGGCCCCACGAGTGGTCGCGCAGGCCGAGGGCCTCGTCGATCTCGAAGGCCTCGTCGCCGATCGTCACCGCACCGGTCGAGGCCATGTGCTGCTCGGTGTGGCCCTTGGCGAAGGACTTCTCGGGGTCGACCTCCTTCACCTCGTCGCCTTCCTCGGCCTCCGGCTCGCCGCCCCACGCCGGCCCCGTGGCCTTGACCGCGAGGTCGAGCGCGCAGTCGACCCGGGGGTTGTCCTTGAAGGCCTGCTTCGGGTCCTCCATCTGCTTCGGCTCGTCGAGCAGGAGGACGGGTCCGGTGTAGGACACTCGGTGCTCGACGTAGGGCTCTACCACCTCGAACTTCAGGCCGCCGGCGTCGTGGGCCGTGTGCCCCTCGATGTGGGGCCGGCCGAACATGAAGGCCACCTGCCCCGACGGCAGGTAGAAGCACGTGGTCGTCTCTGCATAGCCCTCGTTCGGGCGGTTGCCCATGCGGACCCAGCCCCCCAGGCCCGCAGCCGTGTCGTAGAAGTTGTAGTAGCGACTCTCGTTGAAGTTGGTCGCCTCCTCCGGCGGGTGGAGGAGGTCGTCCTGCGGTTCACGACGGATTCGCATGGCGCTAACTTAGCGAACGTTCGGCAAGGAACCAGGGGGACGGACGACACCATGGATTTCGACATCCCGGCGGAGATCCAGCGCACGCTCGAGGATCTCGACGCGTTCATCGACGCCGAGATCGTCCCGCTGCAGGCCCAGGACGACAACGAGCGCTTCTTCGACCACCGTCGCGAGTACGCCCGCACGGACTTCGAGGCCGGGGGTGTCCCGCGCGCCGAGTGGGAGGCGCTGCTGGGCGAGATGCGGCGCCGAGCCAACGCCGCCGGTTGGTTGCGGTTGGCGCTGCCCGAGGAGTTCGGCGGGCGCAGCGCCAGCAACCTCGAGATGGCCATCATCCGCGAGCACCTGGCGACGAAGGGCCTCGGCCTGCACAACGACCTGCAGAACGAGAGCTCCATCGTCGGCAACTTCCCGACCGTGCTCATGATGCGCGACTTCGGCACCGAGGCGCAGCGGGCCGAGTGGATGCCGGGCTTCCTCGACGGCACCCGCCGGCTCGCCTTCGGGCTCACCGAGCCGGGCCACGGCTCCGACGCGACGTTCCTCGAGACGACGGCCGCGGCCGACGGCGACGAGTGGGTGATCAATGGGCAGAAGCGGTTCAACAGCGGCCTGCACCACGCCACCCACGACATCATCTTTGCCCGCACGTCCGGCGATCCCGGCTCACCCGTGGGCATCAGCGCCTTCCTCGTGCCCACCGATGCGCCCGGCTTCAGCGTCGATTTCTTCTGGTGGACGTTCAACATGCCGACCGACCACGCCGAGGTCACGCTCACCGACGTGCGGGTCGACGCCGACGCCCTGTTCGGCCGGCTCGACCACGGCCTCGAGCTGGCTCAGCACTTCGTGCACGAGAACCGCATCCGTCAGGCCGCGTCGTCGCTGGGGGCGGCGCAGCACTGCATCGACGAAGCGGTGGCCTACGCCAACGGCCGCACGACGTGGAACAGGAAGCTCTCCGCCAACCAGGGCATCCAGTTCCCGCTGGTGGAGCTGCACACCGAGGCGGCCATGCTCCGCCAGCTGATCCGCTACACGGCCTGGCAGCTCGACCACCGCCACCACATGGAGGTCACCCACCTCGTGTCGATGTGCAACTACCGAGCGAACCGCTTGGCCTGCGACGCAGCCGACCGGGCCATGCAGACGTGCGGCGGCGTGGGCTACAGCCGGCACATGCCCTTCGAGCACATCTACCGGCACCACCGCCGGTACCGCATCACCGAAGGTTCCGAGGAGATCCAGATGCGCAAGGTCGCCCAGCAGCTCTTCGGGTTCGGGAAGAAGTCATGACGGCGCTCGGTCCCGCCCGGGCCGTCGCCGCCGCGCTCGAACCCGTCGCCGGCCAGGTGTACTTCTCGCCCGAGTGCCACGAGGGCTACGCCGCCCTCGGCTTCGCGCCGAGCCCGGCGAAGATGGGGGAGGTCGCCCTGCCCGACGGGCCGGCCTACTTCTGCAGCCGGGGATCGGTGCTGGGGCAGGTGCCGGGTGAGCTGATCGCATCGGCGTTCGCCGTGTTCAATCCGGCCGTCGTCGTGCCCGCGGTGCAGCACGGCTGGACCATCACCGACGCGGCCACGATCTGCCAGGCCCGCACCGACGGCGCCACCGGACAGCTGCGCCGGATCCTCGGCGACGAGCCCGAGGACCTGAGCCGGGCGTCGGAGTTGCTGACGCGCGCCACATCGACGCTGCGCCCCGAGGGTCGACCGCTGTACGCCGGCCTCCTCGGGCTCGGGCTCCCCGGCGACCCGATCGGCGACGCCTGGCGCCTCGCCGACCAGCTCCGCGAGTACCGCGGCGACGCCCACACGGCGGCGTGGACCAGCGCCGGCTTCGACGCCACCGAGATGGGCCTCCTCTCGGAGCTCTACTGGGGCCTGCCCATGCGCACCTACGTGCGCTCGCGGGCGTGGAGCGACGCCGAGCTCGACGCCGCCGAGGAGCGCCTCGTCGCCCGGGGCCTGGTGGCCGACGGCGGCTTGACCGACGCCGGGCGCGCCGCACGCGAGGCCGTCGAGGTGAGCACCGACGCCCAGTGCCGGCCGATCGTCGACGCGCTGGGCGACGACCTCGACGAGCTCGTCACCCTGCTCGCCCCGTGGGGGGCCGCCATCCGGGCCGCCGGCGGCTACCCGGCCTCGGGCCCGCACGACCTCGCCGGCCTGGCCCGGAAGCGCTGACCGGATCTGGCCTCAGGCCTGGTCGCGCACCACCCGCACCGGGTCGGTGCTGTTCATCCGCAGGACCTCGCCGTCGCTGACGACGTGGAGGTTCTCGCCGACCGCCGGCTTGCGGCCCTGGGCGCGCTTGACGCGGCTCACACGGGCGAGCCGTCCGTCGGTGACGACGCAGTCGCCGGGCCGGATCCGGGCGGCAATGGTGAGCTGACCCTTCGGCATGTCGGTCATCCTACGATCTCTTTCGGGGTAGCAACGCGGGGGGATCGCATGGCTAGCCGCTTTCACCCTCCGCGATCGAGTCAGGGCGCCCCGCGCGACCGAAGCGAGTGACGGCGAGGAACTCAGCTCATCTCAGTTGGTGGGGGCCGCTTCGCGCCGGGCGACACGATCGGCGAGGCGGCCGCCTTCGCCGAAGAGCTCGTTGCGCCAGTGCCGCTCGAGCTCGGTGGTGTCGTGGTCGTCGGGGTGGAAGCCGGGACGGTTGTAGTCGCGGATCTGGGCCCGGACCTGGCGGGTCAGCCAGGGTGACGTCCGAGCGTTCCGGAGGCTGCGCAGGAGCCGCCGCGGGTCGCGCCGCGCGCTCCGGTCCATGGCCAGCGACGCGATCGTGTTCAGCACGCCGGAGGCGAGGAACCCGAACGTCGTGAAGCGCATGACGTTGACGCGGACCCGCTCGTTGCCGCTCACCGCATGGAACACGTCGAAGGCGACCGCCTTGTGCTCGCTCTCCTCGAGGGCGTGCCACAAGAGGAGGTGGCGGACCTCGTCGTCGGCGATGATCTCGCGGGCCCGCGGGTCGATGAGGAGCACGCCGGCGAGGGTGGCGGTGTAGTGCTCGAGGGCGGCGGTGATCGCGAGCTGCCAGTCCTTGGGCAGGACCCGCTCGCCGAACCGCAGGACGATGCCGACCCGCTTGTCGATGCCACGGGTCGGGTAACCCAGCTCGGCCAAGCGGTCGTTGAAGGCCCGGTGCTCGCGACCGTGGATTGCCTCCTGGCCGATGAAGCCGCCGACCTGCTTCTCGAGCTCGGGATCGGTGATCTGGTCGCGGTAGTTGCGCACCGTCCGCACGAAGAAGTCCTCGCCCTCGGGGAACACGGCCGAGAGGACCGACACCACGTGGCTCATCACCACGTCGTCGCCGGCGTAGTGCTTCGGCAGCTGGTCGAGCCGGTCGAAGGAGATCCGCCGGGCCCGGATCTCGCGGGCCTGCACAGCGGTGTCGAGGACGGGTGCTGCGGTCATGGGAGAAAGCTACTACAAGTAGTTATCCCTGGGAATGGGACATCTGTCACGGCTGATGCGGCGGGCACCGTACGGGCCTGCGTCAACCGGAGGGTGCCAGCAGGACCGGACGGTCATGTCCGCACCCATCGGTTCCACGGCTCGGCGCCCGAGGTCTTCGATCTCGGCCACGACGGCGTTGAGGTCGTCACCCGAGGCGACGGCGTAGGCCGGGGCGTGGTCGAGCGGGCGGGCGATGTCGAGGCCGGCGACGTCGTGTCCCTGCTGGGCGAGCAGCAGCGCGGTGGCCCGGCCGATGCCGCGCGGGCGGGCCGCGCCGGTGACGAGGGCGACCGGGCTCATGGGACCACGAGGATCTTGCAGTGGCGGTCCGGGTCGCCGAGCTCGTCGAACGCGCCGGCGACGCCGTCGATGCCGACCTCGCCGGTGATGATCGGGGTCACGTCGATCTCGCCCTCGGCGATGGAGCGCAGCGATCCGGCGAACTCGGTTGGGTCGTAGCCGAGCACGAACTGGAGGTTGAGCTCCTTGCTCACCGCCCAGAACGGCGTGATCGAGTCGGGCTCCATGCAGACGCCCACCACCACGATGCGGCTCTGCGCCGGGGCATCCCGCAACGCGCCGTCGATGATGCCGGGCACGCCGATCGCCTCGAAGACGACGAGCGGGCCGCGCCCGGCGCGGGCCCAGGCCACGAACGACGGCTCGGCGTCCGGGTCGACTGCCTCGTGGGCGCCCATCGCCGTGGCCAGGGCGCGGCGGGCCGGCGAGTAGTCGGCGGTGACGATCGGCTCGATGCCCTTCTGCTTCAGCGCCGCGATGACGGCGATGCCGACCGGGCCGCAGCCGAGCACCAGCGCTCCCTCCCCGGGCTCGATGCGCGACTTGTTGACGGCGTGCAGCCCGACCGCCATGGGCTCGGTGAGGGCGGCGTGCCGGGGGTCGAGTCCGTTCGGCACCTCGAGCAGCATCGGCGCCGACAGGAGCATCCGCTCGGCGTAGCCGCCCACGGTGCCGTTGCTGTAGACGATCGGCTCGATGCCGGTCATCGACAGCAGGATCGGGATCGAGGTGACGATCGTGCCCGCGGCGAAGCTCTGCGTGTCGGGGCCGACCTCGAGCACCTCGGCCGCGAACTCGTGGCCCATGAAGATGTCCCGGCCGAAGTCGAGCTTCGGGGTGCCGAGCGAGGGCATCCCGCTCATCTCCTCGCCGAGGGCCATCATCCGCTCGCCGTGCTTGGCGAAGTGCAGGTCGGAGCCGCAGATCCCGCACGCCTTCACCTGGACGAGCACATGGCCGAAGCCCGGCTCAGGTTCCGGGACGTCGTCGCGCACGACGATGGCTCCGTCTCGCAGCACCGCGGCGCGCATCAGCCCACCGCCCCGGGGGCGTCGGGGGCGGGGACGGGGACGTCGACCTGGGCCAGGGCGGCCTCCTCGGCCTCGAGCTTCTTCTCGTCGACGTGGGCGGTGATGGCGTTGAGGATCGCATGCCCGGCTCGGCCGAACAGCTCGCCCCGCTTGGCGGTCGCCCAGTCGTGCGAGCCCCGGGGGGCGGCGAGCTGGCCCTGGAAGTGGGGGATCACCTTCTTGGCGAACAGCTCGTAGGAGGCGAGGGTGGCCGCTGGGCTGGCCCAGTCGTGGCCGAGCATGAGGAAGGTGCCGAAGCCGCCCGACTGGTCGCGCAGGTCCTGGATGTACTCGATGGCGTCGTCGGGCGTGCCGATCACGACGCTGCCGCTGGCGGCGTAGCGCTCGACGAAGTCCCTCGGCGTGTCGGGCTCGCCCTCGACCTTGTTGGCCAGCGGCACGAACCCTGCGCCGCCGCCGAAGTAGCCCGCGAAGTCCTCGAGGCCGAAGGTGCAGTCCTCGATGGCCTGGTCGCGGGTCTCGGCGATGTGGAGGTTGCCGAGGATCCGCCACGTGCTGCGGTCCGGCGCCGGCCGGCCCGCCTTGGCGGCCTGCTCCTCGACGACCTGCCAGGCCGTGCCCAGCGCGGCGAAGCCGCCGGCGACCGAGAGCGAGAGCGAGAGGAGCGACGTGTCGTACTTGCCCGCCAGGCGGGGACCCGACGGCGACACCATGGCCGCCACCGCCACCTCGAAGTGGGGATGCGTGTAGGGCCGGACCTGGAGGCGGGCGTCTCGCAGCGTGAACCAGTCGGTCTCCCGGGTGACCGGCTCCTCGCCCCGGAGCAGGTCGAGGATGACGTCGAGCGACTCCTCCATCATGCGGCGCTGCTCCACGGGGTCGATGCCCATCACATAGGCGTCGGTCGGCAGCGCGCCGGGGCCGGCGCCGAAGATCATGCGCCCCCGGGTGAGGTGGTCGAGGAGCACGAGCCGGTCGGCCACGAGCCAGGGGTGGTGGTAGGGGAGCGACACCACGCCGGTCCCGAGCTTGATGTGCTTCGTGCGCTCGGCCGCAGCCGCGATGAAGATCTCCGGGCACGGGATGATCTCGTAGCCGCCCGAGTGGTGCTCGCCGAACCACGCCTCGTCGTAGCCGAGGCGGTCGAGGGCGACGACGCGGTCGAGGTCGTACTCGAGGGCCAGCGTCGGGCTCTGGCCGACGGGGTGGAACGGCGCGAAGAACGCGCCGAACTGCAGGTTGGGGTTGCTGGTCACTGGGCGGGGGCTCCATGCAGGCTGCAGACGAAGTCGAGCAGGGCGGCGTTGACCTCGGCGGGCTTCTCCTGCTGGACCCAGTGGCCCGCCCCGTCGATGATCACGTTGCCGCGGTGGTCTTCGAGCTGCGTGTCGGCGATGCCGGGGGGCGACATGGCGAGCACGGGGTCGAGGGCGCCGCCGATGAAGAGCGAGGGCGCCGCCACCCGGGCGCCGGCGAGGTGCTCGGTGAGCGACCAGTTGCGGTCGAAGTTGCGGTACCAGTTGACGCCGCCGGTGAAGCCGGTGCGCCCGAACTCGGCGGCGTAGTGGTCGAGCTCCGCCTGCGAGAGCCAGCCGGGCAGGCCGGCGGGCTCGGACATGCGCTCGACGAAGCCGGCCGGGCCGGGAGCGAACATGCGCGCCGTGGCCTCGGCGACGCCCTTCTCATCACCGGTCACGCGGACGCCGCAGAGCATGCGCCGCATCGTGGTGGTGGCGTCGCGGCCGAGGTCGGCGTCGGCGACGCCGGGCTCCTGGAAGTAGAGGATGTAGAAGAAGTTGTCGCCGAAGGCGTTGCGCATCAGCTCCGTCGGCGGCATCGGCCCCCGCGGCAGGAACGGGACGCTCATGCCCACGACACCGGCCACCCGGTCCGGGTTCAGCAGGGCCTGCTGCCACACCACCATCGAGCCCCAGTCGTGGCCGACGAAGATCGCCTGCTCGGCCCCGACGTCGTCGAGCAGGCCGAGCAGGTCGTCGGTGAGGTGGACGATGTCGTACTGGTCGATCGCCTCGGGCGTGCTCGACCGTCCGTAGCCCCGCTGGTCCGCGGCCAGCACGTGGTAGCCGGCGGCGGCCAGCGCCGGGACCTGGTGGCGCCAGGAGTAGGCGAGCTCCGGGAACCCGTGGGCCAGGACCACGACCGGCCCGTCGGGCGGTCCGGCCTCGACCACGTGGAGCTCGACGCCGTTGGTGGCGACCGTGCGCTCTCGGATTTCGACGTCGGGATCGCTCATGCGACGGATGCCTCCTGGGTGGTCTGGGTGGCGTGGGCGGCGAGCGCCGCCAGCAGCTCGGAACGCTTCGGACCGACCCGTTCGGGGACGGGCCAGGCGTCGGGGTCGGCCATGACCTCGGCCATGCGGGTCATGACGTCGGCGTCGCCGAGCATCTCGGCGGGGGTGGCGAGGAGGTTCCAGAAGCGGGCGAAGCCCCGGCCGAGGACGGGGTCGGTCATCGCGGCCACGAACACCGCCGCCAGCGCCTTGCCGGGCCCGTCGCCCGAGCCGATGCCGCCGAAGCCGGCCGGGTCGGCGCCCGCCCTGTCCATCTGCACCGACACCTCGAACCACGGTTCGACCTCGCGCTCGGAGGCGGCCTCGTACGTGGCGGCCCGGGCGGCGACGTCGCCGGGGTGGGCGGCGAACGCGTCGGCCAGCAGCAGCGCCTGCACCATGGCGAGCGAGCAGCCCCGGCCGTACAGCGGGTTCGTGCAGGTGTGCGCGTCGCCGATGGCGTGGAAGCCGAGGACAGTGGGCGCGCCGTCGGCGTCGGTGAAGCGCCGGATCCGGTTGAGGAGCCCGCCCATCGGTCGCACGCCGCCCACCGGTTCGAGCGGGCCGTCGCGGAAGAACAGGTCGGGGCCGGGCAGGATGCGGCACGCCTCCTCGAAGCCGTCGTCGTCGGAGAGCGCCCGGCGCAGGTCGCTGTCCTCGGGGTTGATGGCGAGCGTGATCGACAGGGTTCCGCCGTCGCCCGGGACGGCGAGGTACTTCACGAAGCCGAGGTCGCCGCCGAGCTTCGGGTCGAGGCCGAGGTCGAAGCCGGCCGGGAGGCGGTACCAGCGGGACAGGTACATGAGGCCGCTCTCACGCACGGTCTCGGGGACGTCGACGCCGATGGCGGCGAGCCAGTCGGGCACCGCCCCCCGCCGGCCCGTCGAGGCGATGACCGCGTCGGCGGCGAGGGACGTGCCGTCGTCGAGGCGGACGCCGGTGACGATCGGGGGGCCGCCGTGGCCGTCGCCCCGGGCGGTGGGGCCGAGGGCCCCGACGCCGGTGCGGAACGTCACCCCAGTCTGCTGGAGGACGGCCTGGCGCAGCACCCACTCGAACGTCGTGCGCCGCACGATGAGCACGGCCAGGTCCTCGTCGCCAGGCTGGGGCTCCCCGAGGTTCGAGGTGGTGGGCATCGTCATCCCGCCGACGGAAAGCAGGCCTTCGAGGACGTCGGGGAACCGCTCGCGCAGCGCAACCAGGATGCGAGCCAGGAAGCCATGCGTCTGGTGGACCTGCGGCGCGCCCCGGCGCTCGGCGACGAACGCCTCCTCGGCGTCGGCGGTGGCGGGCAGCGGATCGCGCTCCACCACCGTGACGGTGTGCCCGGCCCGCGCCAGCGCGAGGGCGGCCGACAGCCCGCCGACGCCGCCACCGACCACGACCAGCTGCTCGGGCATCCGCACCTCGCTTCGTCCGGCGACCGCTTGGCAACGGCCGTTGCCAACAACGTAGAGTGTGGCAACGCATGTTGCCAACTCGCGAGCCCCCTGCCTCCCGACCCAGCTGGGCGGGCATCCCCGCCGAGGATCGGCGGGCCGGCCGGCGTGCCCGCCTGCTCGACGCGGCCTTCGACCTGCTGGGCACGGAGGGCTGGGCGGCGACGACCGTCCGGGCCGTCTGCCAGCGGGCGCGGCTGAACCCGCGCTACTTCTACGAGAGCTTCGACGACCTCGACGCGCTCCTCGTCGCCGTCTACGACCGCACCGTCGAGCAGCTCGCGGCGTCGGTGCTCCAGGTGCTCGACGCCACCGGTGCCGACCCCAGGGTGCAGACCCGGGCGGGCATCGACGCCATCGTCCGGTTCGTCGACGAGGACCGCCGGCGCGGGCGGGTGCTCTACGTCGAGGGCATCGGGAACGAGGCGCTGAACCGGCGGCGCATCCAGACGGGCCACGCCCTCGTCGAGCTGGTCGAGCGCGACGCCGCCGGCCGCTACGGCGCCCCGCCGTCCGGCGAGCCCATCGGCCGCATCGGCGCCGCCATCCTCGTCGGGGGCTTCTCGGAGCTCCTCCAGGCCTGGCTTGCGGGCCGGATCGCCGTGCCCCGCGACCAGCTGGTCGACGACGCCACCGGCCTTTTCCTCGCGCTGGGCGAGTCAGCAGGCAAGATCGCGGCCACTCGGGCCGGGGGAGGCCCGACGACGGGCCGGCGCGCTGCGGCCCGGCGACCAACCAGGAGGACAGGGCCATGAGCATCTCGACGATCGCCGACATCATCCGGACCCACGGGCGCGAGCGCGGCGGTTCGCCGGCGCTGGAGGTCGAGGGCCGCACGGTGACCTTCGCCGAGCTCGACCGGCGCTCGAACCAGGTGGCCCAGGCCCTGCGGGCCGTCGGCATCGGCGAGGGCGAGCGGGTCGCCTTCATCGACAAGAACAGCCAGGAGTGGTTCGAGACCACGTTCGCCCTGGCCAAGCTCGGCGCCGTCAACGTGTCGGTCAACTGGCGGCTGGCGCCGGTGGAGATGGCGCAGATCATCGACGACGCCGAGGCCGAGGTCGTGATCGTCGGACCCGAGTTCATCGCCCACATCGAGAAGGTCGAGCAGGACCTCGGGCGGGTGCACACGATCGTCGCCATCGGCGGCCACGCCCGCTGGACCGAGTACGAGGCGTTCGTGGCGCCCCATCCCGCCGACGACCCCGGCGTGTCGAGCGACGGCTCGGCCACGGCGTTCCAGCTCTACACGTCGGGCACCACCGGCCTCCCCAAGGGCGTGATGCTCACGAACGACAACTTCTTCAAGGGGGCGATGGACACCGCCGCACACTGGCGGTTCGACGAGAGCTCCGTGAACCTCGCCATGATGCCGATGTTCCACATCGCCGGCGCCGGGTGGTCGATGGTGGGGCTGTACTTCGGGTGCCAAACAGTCGTGCTGCGCGACATCGACCCGGCCCGGATCCTGCAGGTGATCGAGGAATTCCGCATCACCAATGCGTTCATGGTGCCGGCCGTCATCCAGTTCCTGCTGATGACGCCGGGGGTGGACACCACCGACTTCACGTCGCTGCGGGCGCTCGTCTACGGGGCGTCGCCCATCACCGACAAGATCCTCGTGCAGGGCATGGCCACCTTCGGCTGCGAGTTCATTCAGGTCTACGGCCTCACCGAGACCACCGGCGCTATCACCCAGCTCGACGGCACCGACCACGACCCCGAGAACCGGCCCCAGCTGCTCCGCTCCTGCGGGCGGCCCTACCCGTGGGTCGAGATGCGCATCGTCGACGCCCAGACCGGCGAGGACGTCCCCCTCGGCGAGGTCGGCGAGCTTTGGACCCGCTCGCACCAGAACATGGCCGGCTACTGGAACAACCCCGAGGCCACCGCCGCGGCCATCGACGACGACGGGTGGTTCCGCACCGGCGACGCCGGCTACTTCGACGCCGAGGGCTTCGTCTACCTCCACGACCGGGTCAAGGACATGATCGTGTCGGGTGGCGAGAACGTGTACCCGGCCGAGGTCGAGAACGCCCTCATGAAGCACCCCGACATCGCCGACGTGGCGGTCATCGGGGTGCCCGACGACAAGTGGGGCGAGGCCGTGAAGGCCGTCGTGGTCCGGGCCGAGGGGTCCGAGGTCAGCGAAGCCGACATCATCACGTTCGCCCGCGGCCACCTGGCCGGCTACAAGCTGCCGAAGTCGGTCGACTTCTCCGACGTCCTGCCCCGCAACCCGTCGGGCAAGCTGCTCAAGCGCGAGCTCCGGGAGCCCTACTGGGCCGGCGCCGAACGCAACATCGGTTGATGGGCATCCCCATCGCGGACACGCCGGAGGCGTTGACGCCCGCCTGGCTCTCGGAGGTCCTTGGCGCGCCCGTCGCCGCCGTGTCGTCGTCGTACGTCGGCACCGGCCAGATGTGCGACAGCGTCCGCCTGACCCTCGGCTACGAAGGACCGGTGCCCGACGACCGACCGGCGTCGGTGGTGGCGAAGCTTCCGGCGGCCGACCCCACGAGCCGGGCCACCGCCCTGCAGCTCCGGAGCTACGAGAACGAGGTCCGGTTCTACCAGCAGCTCGCCCCGGAGCTGCCGATGCGGACCCCGGCGGTCTTCCACGCCGACATCGACGTCGAGACGGCCAGCTTCGTGCTCCTGCTCGAGGACCTGGCCCCCGCCGAGCAGGGCGACCAGCTGGCCGGATGCACGGTGGAGCGGGCGCAGGTCGCGGTCGACGAGCTGGTGAAGCTGCACGCGCCGCGCTGGGGCGACCGGTCGCTGCTCGAGCTCGAATGGTTGGCCCGCGACCCGGAACAGGGCCGCCAGTTCATGCTGGCGATGCTCCCCGTCTTCTGGTCCGGCTTCCGCGACCGTTACGCCGAGCGGCTGGGTCCCGAGGTCCACGAGGTCGGCGACTCGCTGTTCACCGCGCTCGACCGCTACCTCGTCCCGGCCGACGAGCACGCCACGGTCGTGCACGGCGACTACCGCCTCGACAACCTCCTGTTCGGTGGGGCCGGAGGCGGCGTGCCGATCGCCGTCGTCGACTGGCAGACGTGCGCGATCGGTTCGGCCCTCACCGACGTCGCCTATTTCATCGGCGCCGGCCTGCTCGAGGACGTCCGGCGCGAGGCCGAGGGCGACCTGCTGCGCCGGTACCACGACCTCCTCGTCGTCGCCGGCATCGACGGCTACTCGTGGGACCGGTGCCAGGCGGACTACGCCCTCGGCTCCTTCGCCGGCCTCGTGATGGCGCTCGCCGCGTCGATGCTCGTCGAGCGCACGGCGCGGGGCGACGACATGTTCATGGCGATGGCGCACCGGCACGCCCGGCACGCCCTCGACCTCGACGCTCCTGCACTGCTCACCAGCTGAAGGGAAGAGGCACGCGATGACTGACGTGACGTTCGACGGCAAGGTCGCCGTCATCACCGGCGCCGGTGGCGGCCTGGGCCGGAGCCACGCGCTGGCCCTGGCCGAGCGGGGCGCCCGGGTGGTGGTCAACGACCTCGGCGGCAACGCCGACGGCACCGGCGCAGGGTCGTCGATGGCCGATGCCGTGGTGAAGGAGATCGAGGCTGCCGGCGGCCAGGCCGTGGCCAACTACGACTCCGTGGCCACGGCCGAAGGGGGCGAGGCCATCATCCAGTCGGCCCTCGACGCCTACGGCACGGTCGACATCGTCGTCAACAACGCCGGCATCCTTCGCGACAAGAGCTTCGCCAAGATCGCCCCCGAGGACTTCGACCTCCTCATCGACGTGCACCTGCGCGGCGCCTTCCACGTGAGCCAGCCCGCCTTCAAGGTGATGAAGGCCAACGGCTTCGGCCGGTTCGTGCACACCACGTCGGCGGCCGGGCTCTTCGGCAACTTCGGCCAGGCCAACTACGCGGCGGCCAAGTCCGGCCTCATCGGCCTGTCGAACGTGCTCGCCATCGAAGGGGCGAAGTCGAACATCACGTCGAACGTCATCGCCCCCATCGCCAAGAGCCGGCTCACCGAGGACCTGCTCGGGCCCCTGGCCGACGCCCTCCAGCCCGAGCTCGTCACCCCCCTCGTGGCCTACCTCGTGTCGCCGAGCTGCTCGATCACCCACGAGATCTACAGCGTCGGCGGCGGTCGCATCGCCCGGGTTTTCCTCGGCCTGACCCCGGGCTGGTTCGCGGGCAAGGGCAACGTCTTCACGCCCGAGGACGTCGGTGCCAACATCGACCAGATCCGCGACCCGGCCGACCACGTCATCCCGGACAGCGTGATGGAGGAGACGATGGCGCTGATGGCGGCCCTCAACGGCTGACGCGGTCAGCCGGCCTCGGGCTCGCGCTCGTCGAAGTCCACCTCGACGCGCTGCTCGGGCCGGCGCTCCCCCTGGCGGGCGATGTCCCGCAGCACGCGCTCGTCCGCCTCGGTGAGGGGCGGCTGCACGATGCTGCGGGGCCACAGCTTCCGGCGCAGGACGACGTTCACCTCGGCCCCGTAGAGGCTCACGGTCGCCACCAGCTGGAGCCAACCCAGCAGGCCGAGCACGAGGGCGAATTGCCCGTACAGCGCCTCGGCGTGACGCAGCTGGGTGCGCACCAGCGCAGACCCCGCGATGAGCAAGGCGGAGTAGCCGACCCCGCCCACGATGGCGCCGGGCAGCAGCTCGCGGGTGTCGATGGACTTCGGGGTCAGCACCCGGAAGCAGGCGACATAGAGCCCGACCGTGAGGCCCACTTGGAGGACCAGCGACGCGAGACGGGCGAGCAGCGTGGTGTCGCCGAGGGTGCCGATGTTGCCGAGGGTGGCGAGGACGGTGATGCCCGCGCCGAGCAGGGCGAGGAAGGCGAGGCTTCGCACGAGCCGCACCGGGAACCCGGGGCGGACGACGCCGGGGACGTTCCAGATCTCGGCCATCGCGTGCTGCCCGGCCTGGGCCACGCCCATCGCGCCGTAGAGCACGCCGATGAGGCCGGCGACGAGGGCGAACGCGCTGCCCTGCAGCGGCTGGGTGGCGTCGCGTCCGATCCGCTCACCGAACACGGGCAGCCCGCCGAGGACGGCGCCGATGACGCTGTCGCCGATCGCGTCGTTGCCGATGAAGCCGGCGATCGTCGTGACCACGAGCAGGGCCGGGAACAGGGAGAAGAACCCGTAGAAGGCGAGGAGGGCGGCGAGGGTGGGGCCCCGGTCGTCGCCGAACTTCTTGAACACCGCCACGAAGAACCCGGCGGGCCCGTGCCGTTGCTGGGCCTGGTCGACGAGCCGCACGGCGCGCTCGAACGGGTTCACCGGGCCAGTGCTACCCGAACCAGCGCCCCATGAACAGGACCGGCGCCCCCTGGGGCGGTGGGCCAGACTGCGGCGATGCAGGCCGCCCGTCGACGACGTTGCGGCGCTGGTGGCAGCGCGCATCGACGTCGACACGCCGGCCTCGGTGCGCGACCTCGCCCGCGAGACCGGGCTCTCGGAGCGCCAGCTCCACCGGACGCCGACGAGCAGGAGCGGCGGCTGGGCTTCGACGGGCGCGACCCGAGGGCGTGAGGTGCGGTGGGCCGGACGCTCAGGCGGGGAGCAGCTCCGCCTCGTCGCCCGGCCGCACGACGCCGGCCTGCACGACGTTGGCGTAGACGCCGACGTTCTGCCCAGCCTCCTTCACCACACTGCGCAGGAGCGGGCGGTCCTGCTCGAGGTCGGCGAACGGCCGGGTGATCATCACGCAGCGCGGGCACTCGTAGACCACGTCGAGCACGACTTCGCCGATGCGGAGACGGCGCCCGGTCCACCCGAGCTCCGGGAAGCGCTCGCCCGAGCCGTCGCCGAGGTCGAGCACCAGGTTGGGGCGGAAGCGGCGGACGTCGACCGTCGACGCCGGGTTGAGCACCTGCAGCGCCTGCAGGGACTGCTCGGTGAGGACGTGGATCGGGTAGGCGTCGAGGTACGTCCCGGGCGGGGACTCGAACTCCATGACGTGCATGAAGGGTGTGAAGTCGGGGAGGGGCTCGTCGGGCAGGCGGCCGAACATGCCGCGCAGCTCCGCGTCCAGGTCGTCGCTGTCCGGCGCGCCCCGGCGGTAGTGGTCGAGGTCGGAGGGCGCCTGCAGCGGCCACAGCGAGACCTTGCGGTCGAGGGCGGCGCTGAGGCGCTCGTTCACGTCGGGGTCTCCCGATCCGACGACCGTGCCGTCGGGGAGGGTGATCTCGATGGCGGGCGTGGGGTCGTCGGCCGTGGGCTCCGACGCGAACTGCGCCTTGAGGTCCATGAGCGCGCCGATCTTCTTGGCGCCCCGGATGCCGCCCTTCTCCTCGTCGCGCACCGCCCAGGCCCGATCGCCGAGCATACCCGTCGATCCGATGGTGGCCGCCGCCACGGTGTCGCCCTGCATGCTCTTCGCCGGATGCCGCCACACGGCCGAGACGCTCCCGATGCCCATGGCCCCATCATCCCCCACGGGCGGCCCGTCCGGCGTGGCCATCGCGATCCCCGCCAAACCGATGAGGATCGGTGGGTCGCGTCGTCTTGTATGCCAGGCACAGGAGGAGGACGCGATGCACGGGCAGGTGGCCACTGACGAAGCCGATGGGAAGGGGCCGTCGAGGGCGACGATGCCCGTCTTCTTCCACCTCCTGGCCAACACCCTGGCCAGCGGGGTGACGAGCTCGTTCCTGTGGTTCGCCCTCACGTTCTGGGTGTACGTCGAGACCGGGTCCGTGGTCGCCGCCGGCGTGATCGGCGGGGCGTTCAGCATCTCGGCCGCCGTGCTCGGGCCGGTGTTCGGCACGTTCGTCGACCGCAACCGGAAGCACGCCGCCCTCGTCGTGATGTCGGTGCTGTCGACGCTGTGTTTCGCCGCCGCCACCGCCGTGTACGCCGCCGTCGACCAGGCCGACCTCCTGCGGCTCCGCAGCCCGTGGTTCTGGGTGCTGATCATGCTGACGCTCCTCGGCTCCGTCGCCGCCCAGATGCGGGGCATCGCGCTGTCGACCTGCGTCACGCTGCTGGTGCCCGAGGACCGCCGCGACCGGGCCAACGGCATGGTCGGCACCGTCACCGGGATCTCGTTCGCCGTCACGTCGGTGTTCAGCGGTCTCGTCATCGGCCAGCTCGGCATGGGCTGGGCCTACATCGGGGCCCTGGCGCTCACCATCGGGACGCTGGTGCACCTCAGGACGATCCACATCGACGAGGCGCAGCCCGAACCCGAGCCCCTCGTCGACGGCGCCCGCCGGAAGCACGTCGACATCCGCGGCGCGCTCGACGCCATCCACGCCGTGCCGGGGCTGCTGATGCTCATCTTCCTGGCCGCCTTCAACAACCTCCTCGGCGGCGTGTTCCTGGCGCTGATGGACGCCTACGGCCTGTCGCTCGTCTCGGTCCAGACCTGGGGGTTCCTGTGGGGGCTCATCAGCTTCGCCCTGGTGGGCGGCGGCCTGTTCGTGGCCCGGCGCGGGCTCGGCAAGAACCCGCTACGGATCATCCTCGTGGCCAACTTCGTGAACTGGGCGGTGTGCGCCACGTTCGCCCTGCGGTCGAGCATCGTGCTGCTGACGGTCGGCATGATCGTGTGGCTGGCCCTGATGCCCGCCATCGAGGCCGCTGAGCAGACGGTCCTGCAGCGGTCGATCCCGTTCGAGCGCCAGGGGCGCGTGTTCGGGTTCTCCCAGCTGCTGGAGAACTCGGCCTCGCCGCTCACCGCGTTCCCGATGGCGCCGCTGGCCGAGGCGGTCTTCATGCCCTCGATGACCGACGGCGCCGGCGCCGACTGGATCGGAGGCTGGTTCGGCACCGGCCCCGAGCGGGGCCTCGCGCTCATGTTCACCCTCGCCGGCGTGATCGGCATCGTCGCCACGCTCGGCGCCCGGGCCTCGCGCTCCTACCGGCGGCTGTCCGACGGCTGGCAGGCGGTCCCGGTCCCGGCGCCGGCCGCCTGAGGCCTTGGGTCGGCCGGTCGATCACAGCGTGCGGCAGCCGGCCGTGTCGAACTCCTCCGTCACCGTCTCGAACGGGTGGATCGTCAGCGGCGGCGGAGGAGGGCGATGAAGCGGGCGGCGGCGGCATCGACCCCCGCCTCGTCGCCCGTCGCCACGAGATCGAGCAGCAGGCCACGCGTGACGGCGAGGCCGAGGCGCACCATGGCCGGATCGGTGCCGCCGCCGGCCCGCTCGTCGACCTGCGCCAACCACCCGTCGACCGCACCCGGGACGAGCCGGGTGAACGGCGCTTCGCCTTGGGCCCCACGGGCGTAGCACTCGAAGAACAACCGCTCGAAGGTCCGGAGCTCCGGCCGGCGCAGGTCGGCCCACATGGCTGCCACTGCGTCGGCCGGGTCGTCGGGTAGGTCCCCGAGCGTCGCCGTCTGCCGCCGCTCGACCTCCTCGACGATGGCGAGGAGCAGCTCGTCGCGGGAGCCGAAGTGGTGCAGGAGCATCCGGTGGCTCGTGCCCACCGCCGCCGCGACGTCTCGCAGGGAGCGCCCACCGATGCCGCCGGCCGCGAACGCGTCGATCAGCGCGGCCAGCAGTTCGTCGCGGCGGCGCTCGTCAGGCAGGCGAGGCTCCCTGGCGGTGCTGCTCGCTGCGCGCCTTGAGGCCGGCGCTCTCGAGGGCGAGGTACCGCCGGGTGAGCCGGCGCATGAGCACCCCCACCAGGACGCCCACCGGTCCCCGCTGGTCGATGCGCTGGCGCACCAGCGTCCCGCCATCGTGGGCCTCGAGTTCGTGCGAGGCGAACGTGGTGCCGCCGGGGGACCGCTGCCGCCACGTCCACGAGGACCCGGGGTCGACCGCGGTCACCTCCCAGACCAGGGTCGGCAGGCGCGGCTGCTTGATCTCGAAGCGCCGGCCGACCTCGATGGCGGGCCCGTCGAGGGCGACGACCCGCGTCACCGACGCCGTCCAGTCGGGCCAGCGCTCGACGTCGACGTAGATGAGCCAGACGTCAGCCGGTTGTCCGTCGATGACGATGCTGCTTTCCGTGATCATGTACCAAATGGTACATGTCAAGCGGCGGCGCGCACGGTCCGTTCGAGGATGCCCAGGGTCGCCTTGAGCGCCGTCTCCGGGATGATGGGCCACATGCCCGAGGCCTTCCACTGCTCGCCGATGTTCGACCAGTCGTAGATCGACGTCACGAGCGTGCCCTCGTCCCTCGGCTCGAGGCGGTAGCCGTAGTAGTGCCCGATGCTGGGGAAGTTCTCGCCGGAGACCTCCCACGAGATGTAGCTGTCCTGCTCGTAGCCGGTGATCGTGACGGTGACGTCGTACTTGCCCATCGGCAGGTCGCCGAGGGCCTCGCGGTCCATGTGGATCACGAACGTGTCGCCCGCAGCGCCGGCGGGCTGGCCCGAGGCGCTCTGCAGCATCCCGGAGGCGTCGATGGCCACGTGGCCCTCGGGGTCGCACAGGACCTTGAAGATGGTGCCGGCGTCGGCCGGGATGGTCCGTTGTACCTCGAAGCGCTCGCTCATGCGCTCATCCTGGCAGCCGGCTGTGGCCCCGGCTCGCTAGTGGTCCCGCTCGTGGGTTCGTCGGTGTACTCGGCGAGCACTGGACGTCGCTCGCAAGGACGCAGGCAGCAGGCTGGAACCCGCCCAGTCAAGGCCGAGGACGCAGCGAGCGGCGTTCAGGGCCGTTGAATACCCGGCATGACTTGCGAGCGGGACCACGAGCGGGACCACTAGGCCTTGACCAGGCGCTCGATCGCCTTGGTCGCTTCGGCGACCATCGCGTCGATGGCGCCCTCGTCGCCCTCGGCGAGCGCGTTCTTCACGCAGTGGTGCAGGTGCTCGTCGAGGAGGCCGACGGCGACCGCCTGGAGTGCCTTGGTCACCGCGCTGACCTGGGTGAGGACGTCGATGCAGTACGTGTCCTCGTCGATCATGCGTCGGATGCCGCGCACCTGGCCCTCGATGCGGCTGAGCCGTTTGGCGTAGTCGTCCTTGGTGAGGCTGTAGCCCCGGCGCGGGGTGGCGGTCATCGGGCTTGGAACCTCCGGAGGCGCAGGCTGTTGGAGACGACGAAGACGCTGGAGAACGCCATGGCGGCCCCGGCGAGCATGGGGTTGAGCAACCCTGACGCAGCGAGCGGCAGGGCGGCGACGTTGTAGGCGAAGGCCCAGAACAAGTTGCCCTTGATCGTGGCCAGAGTGCTGCGGGAGAGACGGATGGCGTCGGCCGCGGCGCGCAGGTCGGCCCGGACCAGGGTGATGTCGCTGGCCTCGATGGCGACGTCCGTGCCGGTGCCCATGGCCAGCCCGAGGTCCGCCTGGGCCAGCGCGGCCGCGTCGTTCACGCCGTCGCCGACCATGGCGACCGTCCGACCCTCCTGCTGAAGGCGCTGAACGACCCGGACCTTGTCCTCTGGGAGCACTTCGGCAATGACCTCGTCGATGCCGACCTCGGCCGCGACCGCGCGAGCGGCCCGCTCGTTGTCGCCGGTGAGCAGCACCGGCCGGAGGCCGAGCGCCCGAAGCTCGGCGACGGCCGCAGCCGAGCTGTCCTTGACGGTGTCGGCGACGACCAGCACCGCCCGAGCGGCGCCGTCCCACCCCACGAGCACGGGGGTCCGGCCGTGGCGCTCGGCCGCGTCCTTGGCCTCACGTAGGTCGTCGGTGAGCGGCTGGGACCACTCGGTCAGGAAGCGCTCGCGGCCGGCGAGGACGGCGTGGCCGTCGACGACGCCCTCCACCCCGAGGCCCTGCGTGTTGGCGAACGACTCGACGGCGGTGAGCTCGACACCGCGGCTCCGCGCGCCATCGGCGATGGCCCGGGCGATCGGGTGCTCGCTCGCGTCCTCGAGGGAGCCGGCGAGGCGGAGCGCCTCATGGGTGGTCGTGTCCGGGGTCGTGACGACCTCGACCAGCGCCATGCGCCCGGTCGTGACGGTGCCGGTCTTGTCGAGGAGGATGGTGTCGACCTGGCGCGTGCTCTCCAGCACCTCCGGCCCCTTGATCAGGATCCCGAGCTGGGCCCCGCGACCGGTTCCGACCATCAGGGCAGTTGGCGTGGCGAGCCCGAGGGCGCAGGGGCAGGCGATGATCAGGACGGCGACGCCGGCCGTGAACGCGACCGCGCTGCTGTCGGTCGCTGCGGCCGCGAGCCAGAACCCCATCGTGGCGACGGCGAGAGCGATCACGACCGGGACGAACACGGCCGAGACGCGGTCGGCGAGGCGCTGGACGGGCGCCTTGCCGGATTGCGCGTCCTGCACGAGCCGGGCGATCTGGGCCAGCGCGGTGTCGGTGCCGACCCGGGTGGCTTCGACGACGAGACGGCCCCCGGCGTTGACGGTGGCGCCGGTGACCGTGGCGCCGGGGCCGACCTCGACGGGCACCGGCTCGCCGGTGAGGAGCGAGGCGTCGATGGCGGAGGTGCCCTCGACGACGACCCCGTCGGTGGCGATGCGCTCGCCGGGGCGGACGATGAACCGGTCACCGACGACCAGTTCGTCGATCGGGCGGCGGACCTCGGTGCCGTCGAGGAGGATGGCCACGTCCTTGGCGCCGAGCTCGAGCAGCGACCGCAGCGCCGCGCTCGACCGGCCCTTGGCCCGGACCTCGAAGTAGCGGCCGGCCAGGATGAACACCGTCACCCCGGCGGCGACCTCCAGGTAGATCTGCGAGCTGCCGGCCCCCCGCTCGGCGGTCCACGAGAACCCGTGGGTCATGCCGATGACGCCGGCGGTCCCCCAGAACAGCGTGTACAGCGACCAACCGAAGGCGGCGAGGACGCCGACGGAGATGAGCGTGTCCATCGTCGCCGCTGCATGGCGCAGGTTGAGCCAGGCGGCACGGTGGAACGGCCATGCGCCCCACGTCACGACAGGGGCGGCGAGGGTGAGCGACAGCCATTGCCAGGCATCGAACTGCAGCGCCGGCACCATCGCCAGGGCGATGACGGGTACGGCGAGAACGACCGATGTCACGAGCCGGGCGCGCAGCGCCGCCGTCTCGTCGACCACGACGGCGCCGGCCGGCGCGTCGCCGGCCGATGGGCGCGGCTCGGGCAGCCGGGCCGTGTAACCGATCGACTCGACCTGGGCGATGAGGTCTTGGGGCTCGATCCCGTCCGGGGCCGACACCGCAGCCCGCTCAGTGGCGTAGTTCACGGTGGCGGCGACGCCCTCGAGCTTGTTGAGCCGCTTCTCGACGCGGGCCGCGCACGACGCGCAGGTCATCCCGCCGATGAGGAGCTCGACGTTCTTCGTGGTGGCGGGGGCGGTGGCAGCGTCCATGTCGGGCCTCAGTCGTGGGCGTCGCCGGGGCCGGCGTCGCTGTGGTCGGCGGGAGCGGGCGGCGGCGCGGCCGCGTCGATCACGAAGCGGGCGGTCCGTACGACGCCGTCGACCTGGAAGTCGAAGAAGAGGGCGTACGTGCCGGCCGACGGGACCTCGACGGCGAAGCGGACCGGGCCGGCCGGCTCGTCGTCGAGCGGGTGCACGTGCAGGTAGGCCAGGTCGCCGTCGCGGAGGGCGACGAGGTGTCCGGCGGCGCCGAGGTACGGCTCGGTCGTGACGACCTGGCCGTCACGGCGGATCGTGACGGTGACCTGGGAGCCGGCGCCGGTGAGCTCGCGGTCGAGGGTGACGTCGTACTCGTCGACCGTGTCGACCGACTGCGGCTCGAGGGACACGGCCGGCGGCGCTGCACCCGGCGCCGTCAGGTCGACACCGAGGGTGTACTGGTCGGCCGCCGCGGGCTGGAAGTCGGCAAAGGCGCGGTAGGAGCCGGCAGGGAACGGCGGCAGGTCGACCGACCAGCGGCCGTCCTCGTCGCGCTCGGGGTGCACGTGGGCGTACTGCTGGAGGTCGCGGCTGGCCACGATGAGGTGGAGCTCGCGGTCGTGCAGGAGCTCGTAGGACTCGACCGGTCGGCCGTCGGGGCCGACGATGGTGAAGGCGAACGGTCCGGCGTCGGCGGTGCGGTCCTCGGGCTCGAACCGGTAGCCGTCCTGGGCGACCATCAGTCCGCCGGCGGGCAGCTCGGTCGACCCGACCTCCACCTCGGTGGAAGCAGCGTCGTGGGTGGCGCCGGTGTGCTCGCTGCCGCCGCCGACGTCGATGGGGCCGGCAGCCGCGCCCACCAGCGCCCCGCCGCCGAGCACGGCGGCGAGCAGCAGCCCGAAGGCGCCGAGCTTGAGGCCAGGGCTCATGCCGCGACCGTGTAGCCGGCCTCGTCGACGGCGGCCGCGACCGCGGCGGCGTCGAGCGGGGCGTCGGACTCGACGGTGACGCGACCGCTGTCGAGGTCGACAGCGACGTCGGTGACGCCGTCGATCTTGCCGACCTCCTCGGTGACCGCGGCCACGCAATGGCCGCAGCTCATCCCGTTCACGATGTAGGTGCTGGTTGTCACGCTGCGCATGATACCCCAATGGGGTATCGGATGCAAACCCCTGGGGGGTATCCGGAAGGACCCGGCGCCGAGTAGGCACCAGCGGCAGGCACGGTCTCGATGAAGGGCGGGGGGCCCAGCGAGAGCAGCAGGCCCGTCGACCGACTCGGCATCGTGGCGCAACGCCTCCGTGCACACCACATAGGTCGACAGCAGATGGCTAGCAGTTCGGGTCCGTCAGCCTCGTGGCCGGGCGGACCTCCAACGACAAGATCGAACGCTTCGCTGCCCGGATAGACGCCAAGTTGCGGGCCGACGTCGCTGCTGCCAGTGCTCGGCGGCTGCATCAGCGACGGCTCTCCCGGCGTCGTCACGGACGTAGGCGAGCTCCGCCATCGGGTGAGCGGGGTGCAGCGGGACCGCGACGCCGCCGGCCTGCCAGCACGCGAGCATCGCCACCACGAAGTCCCGACCGGGCGGGCACAGCAGCGCGACGCGCGCCTCGGCCAGATCGTCGCGGCCGGCGAGGAGCACGGCGGCGAGTGCCGCCGCGCTCTTCGTCAGCTGCTCGTAGCTCCACCGGCCGGCCGGCCGGATCGACGATCGCCATCCGTGGCCCGTGCTCGAGCAACCGGTCGACGATCAGCACCACCCGCCGAGTCTGCCGTCAGCTCTGGGCGTTGAGCTGCACGACGATCGCGGGATGGGGGTTCGGGTCGACCCCGTGGGTCGCCCTGGGGTTGAGGAGGATCGAGTCCGGGCCGAACGTGGTGACGGTGAAGGGGTAGTAGTGGAGGTTCTCCGCGCTGCTGAGGGCGAACCCGAGGAGGCGGTCGTTGGGCAGCCCGCACGCCTCGTTGCCGACCTCGAAGTTCCCGGCGATCTGGAAGTGCAGGTCCTCGGGCACCATCAGGCTCATCCGCAGCGGCAGGGGGGTTCGCGCCCCCGGCCCCTGGAACATCCTCGCGACGTAGGACTCCGCGGTGAACCGGAACGCGGTGGCGCTCGCGCACGGCATCTGGTTCAGCACGGGCGGAATGACCGCTAGGAGCGGCTCTTGGAGGTCGGAGGCGATCGGGGCGCGGATGACCATTTGGGTGTCGGGCCCCCACCGCCCGTCGCGGTTCGTCCCGGCGTAGAGGTTGGCGCCGAGCGTCCGGACGACCGAGCCCGGGAACAAGCCGGAGAGGTCGGGGCCGAGCATGATCGCTGGCGAGATCGTGATCGGGATGCGGTCGGTCGTCGCGGAGTAGCCGGGGCCGACCCGGTCGGCGTGGACGCCCTCGAGGTCGCTGTAGGTCGCAGATGCCCCCGCTTCGGTGTGCAGCGTCAGGCCCACGCTCGTCTGCGTCCCGGCGCACAGCCCGGCGAGCCGAAGCGTCCCGCTGTTCGCCAGCGTGGGGGACGCGACCGACGGGCGAGGGTCTCGCGAGCACGTCTCGGGGTCGTTGCCCTCCACCTGGGCGGTGACGATGACGGGGCGGTCGGCGACCCAGTTCACGATGAGGAGCGACTGCCCCTCCGTGCCGCCCTCGGGGCGAACCGAGGTGGCGAAGGTGTCGAGCTGCGGCTGGGCGCTGCGCACGTCGGCATTGTCCTCGCCGGTCAGGCTCACCCCACCGTCGGCCGTCACCCCGAAGGTGTCGCGGCTCGTGTAGAAGCTGTAGCCGCCGGCGGCGCGCGGCGGTTGGTAGTCGAGGCGCAGGAGCACGAGCCCCCCGCTGTCGCCGCCCGTTGCCTTCGGGACCCGCAGGTAGTACCACTCCGAGAGGCGGGTGCCGCAGCGACCGGGTCGGGTGCTGCCGATGTTGCAGGGTCGGTTCAGCAGCCGGATCGCGGCGCGGATCGATTGGCCGTGGTAGGTCACCGTGGCTTCGGTCCACTCGCCGACCGTGCCGGTGTGGAGGAGGCACATGGGCACCGGCGTCACGTACTTGTCGGGCCCGGTGGCGAGCGGGAAGCCCGGCGACCCGGCTGCCAGGGTGCAGCCCGGGGTGCCCTCGGCCGTCTTCAGGTCGACCACCAAGTGGGTGGTGTCGATCGGGTTGTCGCGGCCGGGGATCACTGCCTCGACCTGCACCTGGACGTCGTTGCGGGTGGGCGGCAGCAGCAGCCGGCTCTCGGCCGCGATGAGCTGCGGGGTCTCGAAGGACCGTCCCCGGCTCAACCACCGCACGCAGAGGTCGTAGGGCACGCTCCCGCCGGTGAGCTGGACGTCCACCACGGCGGCCCGATCCCAGGCCCGGTCGTAGGGGTAGCCCGCCATCTCCAGCATCAACTCGGGGAGGGCGACCAGGGTCTGGGTGGCGTTCGACTCGATCCCCTCGATCACGTTGCGGCCGCAGTCGGTCGGGCCGAGCTCGTCGGCGGGACCGCCCGGGGTGTCGTTGCGGCGGGTCCGGGCGACGACCTCGGCGATCTCGTTGGCACGCAATGGCACGGTGACCCGCAGGGTCATGTCGCCGGTGGGCGTGACCGAGATCGGCGGACGGCCGTTGCCGAGCGGCCGCGCGTCGATGACGGTGATCAGCTCGTCGCGGTTGGCGACGCCCGTCTCGTCCACGCCGCGGAGGTCTTCGCCGGTGATCCGGATCTCGCCCTGGATCCCTGCCGGGGCCAGCACGGCGCAGGTGACGACGCGGTGGACGTCGCCGCGGTCGTGGTCGGTCTGCCAGCGGGTGCGTTGGCGGGCGGACGTCTGGGCCGTGCCCGACCAGGCGCCGGTGATCCTGAACGAGCCGGGATGGCTGCTGACGATGGCGAGGACGGCGGAGCCGGCATCGGGTGGGGGCAGGTCGCGGCCGCACACGTCGTAGAGGGCGAAGCGAGCCGGGGTGACCGCGGCCGCCGCCTCGTGGATGACGAAGCGGTCGTCGTGGAGGGTGAGGATCGTGCCGGCCACGCCCGGCGGGCAGCCGTCGCCGCCGGTCACGCAGGGATCGAGCAGCCGTACCGAACCCGGCTCGTCGGCCAGCACGTAGAGGTCGCTGCTCTCCGGCAGCACCGGCAGCTCGGCGAGGAGGGGAGGCTCGCCGAGGGTCGGGGTCTCCCCCGCCCCGCCGCCGGTCGTGTCGCCGGGGGTGGGCTCGGGCGACGTCGAGGTCGAAGTCGACGTCGGGGCCGAGAGCGTCTCGGTGGTCGGCGCGTCGATCGGAACCCCGGTGGAAGGGGAGGCCTCCGTGGCGGGCGTCGGCGCCGGACCCGTCGTCGAGCTCGAAGCCTCGCTCCCGACCGGACCCGCGGTCGTCGTGGCCCCTTCGGCGGCGGCTGCGCTCCCGCCGGCGGGGTCAGCCGTACCGACGGCAGCCGGGGCGGCCGAGCCGCCGGTCCCGACGCTGCGGGCTGGTACGAACACGGCTGGCGCCGGGCCCTCCGTGGCTTCGACCGGAATCGGGGCCGGGGGCAGGCCGTTCAGCAGCGGGTTCTCGTCGGGTCCGTAGTCCGACGGCTGGAGCACGGCGAGGGCTTCGCCAGCCGGCTCGCTGGGCGTGGCGGCGGCCGCCACCGAGCCGTCGTGCTGGCTCCGTCCGATCAGGAGCCCGGCCCCGAGGAAGAGCACGAAGGCACCGGCGCCGAGGAGGGCGCGACGGCTGGGACGGCGGCTGGGTCGCGGTTCGTTGGTCATCCGATGCACTCCGATGCGCTGTGGAGGCGGACGACCGTGTTGGTCGTCGACTGGTTGCCCCTGGTGTCGGTGGCGGTGATGGTCACGGCCACGTTGGCGCCGGCGTCGGGTATCCCGGCCGGGAAGGGGAACGGCCCGAGCGTCGCCGAGCGGCTCGACCCGCCGCCCATCGCCGTGGAGCCGGAGGAAGAGCCGACCTGCCAGGACATGGTCACCGACCCGATGCCGGAGGCGTCGTTGACGGTCACCGACACGGTGCTTGTGGTCTGCGACGCGCATTGCCCGCCGGCTGAGCCGGACTGCTCCCAGATGTCGGCGGGTGAGGCCGACGCCGAGCCCAGCGAGGGCGGCGTGGTGTCGGGGGCGGCGGTGGTCGTCGTCGCCGGCGGCCGGGTGGTCGTCGGCGGTGGTCGCGTCGTGGTCGTCGGCGGCGGTCGTGTCGTGGTCGTCGCCGGCGGCCGCGTTGTGGCCGTCGTCACCGCCGGCCGGGTTGTGGCCGTCGTCGCCGGTGGGGCGGTGGTGGCC
>JACDCH010000495.1 GCA_013694495.1 Acidimicrobiia bacterium
CCGCGGCGCGGCGCGGCGGCCTGCGACCCGACGGCGGCGTCAGCCCTCGGGGACGAGCCAGACCACCGACAGCGGCGGCAGGGTGAGCAGCACCGACGCCGGCTGGTTGTGCCAGGGCACGCTCGTCTCGGCCTCGGTGGCGCCCCCGGCCAGCGGCTCCACGCCCCCGCCCCACCAACGGGCGTCGTCGGTGTTCAGCGCCACCTGCCAACGACCGGCGGCCGGTACCCCCAGCCGGTAGCCGTGGCGGGCCACCGGCGTGAAGTTGGCGACGACGACGACGGGCTGATCGCCCTGCGCCGCGTCACCGCAGCGGACGAACGCGTACGACGAGTGATCGGCGTCGTTCGCCTCCAGCCAGCGGAAGCCGTCGGGGCTGTGATCGAGACGCCACAGCGACGGCAGGGCGGCCTCGAGGCGGTTGACCTCGCCCACCAGGTCGCGCACGCCGGCGTGCTGCGGCTCCTCGACGAGGTGCCAGTCGATCGAGCTGTCATGGCGCCACTCGCGGCGCTGGCCGATCTCGCTGCCCATGAACAGGAGCTGGCCGCCGGGGTGGCTCCACATCCACCCGTACAGCGCCCGCAAAGACGCGAACTTCTGCCAGTCGTCGCCCGGCATCTTCTCGAGCATCGACTTCTTCAGGTGCACGACCTCGTCGTGGGAGATCGGCAGCACGAACCGTTCGGTCCACGCGTAGACGAGCCCGAACGTGAGCTCGTGGTGGTGGTAGCGGCGGTGGACCGGCTCGCGCTCGACGTAGGCGAGCGTGTCGTGCATCCAGCCCATGTTCCACTTGTGCGTGAAGCCGAGGCCGCCGGCGAACACCGGCTGCGAGACGCCGGGGAAGGCCGTGGACTCCTCGGCGATCGTGAGCGCGCCGGGGAATTCCGCATGCACCGCGGTGTTGAGCTCGCGCACGAAGGCGATGGCATCGAGGTTCTCGCGACCACCGTGCTGGTTCGGCACCCACTCGCCCGCCGGGCGCGAGTAGTCGAGGTAGAGCATCGACGCCACCGCGTCGACCCGGATGCCGTCGACGTGGAACTCGTCGATCCAGTAGAGGGCGTTGGCGACCAGGAAGTTGCGAACCTCGGTGCGGCCGTAGTCGAACACGAGCGTGCCCCAGTCGGGGTGCTCGCCCTTGCGGGGGTCGGCGTGCTCGTACAGCGCGGTGCCGTCGAAGCGGGCCAGCGCGAACTCGTCCTTGGGGAAGTGGGCCGGCACCCAGTCGAGGATGACGCCGATGTCGTTCTGGTGGAGGTGGTCGACGAAACGGCGGAAGCCGTCGGGGTCGCCGTGGCGGGCGGTCGGCGAGTAGTAGCCGGACACCTGGTAACCCCACGAGCCGCCGAAGGGGTGCTCCATCACCGGCAGCAGCTCGACGTGGGTGAACCCGAGGGTGCGCACGTGCTCGGCCAGCCGCGGCGCGAGGTCGTCCCACCCCAGCCAGCCGTCGGGGTCGTCGGGCGACCGCAGCCACGACCCGAGGTGGCACTCGTAGACCGCGAGCCGCTGCGACGCCGCCATGTCCCGCCGGCTGCGCTGCTCGACCCAGGCGTCGTCGGCCCAGGCGTGGCTCGACTCGAACACGATCGAGGCGGTGCCGGGCGGCTCCTCCGCCCAGCGGGCGACCGGGTCGGCCTTGAGCCGGGCCCGACCGTCGCGACCGTGGATCTCGAACTTGTACCGGGCGCCGTGGTGCACGTCGGGCAGGAACAGCTCCCACACGCCGGTCGAGCCGAGGCTGCGCATGAGGTGGGTGCGCCCGTCCCAGCCGTTCCAGTCGCCGACCACCCGCACCGAGCGGGCCGAGGGCGCCCACACCGAGAAGGCGGTGCCAGCCACGCCGTCGATCGTGGTCGGCCGGGCGCCCAGCACGTCCCACAGGCGGCGGTGGGTGCCCTCGCCGACGAGGTGGAGGTCGAGCTCGCCCAGCGTGGGCAGGAAGCGGTACGGGTCGCGGCGCGGCGCGGTGGTGGCCCCGCCGTCGCGGGCGACGACGAACGTGTAGTCCTCCGTCACGCCCCTCGCCTCGAACAGCCCGGCGTCGTGCGCCCGCTCGGCCGGGACGCCGTCGACGGACACCTCGGTGGCCCCCGGCTGCCAGATCCGCACCACGTCGCCGTGGCGACCGAGCACTGCGTGCGGGTCGGAGTGGTTGCCGTCGACGATCGCCTGGAGCTCGGCCGACGAGGCCTTTGACGACGACGCCGCCGCCGACGCCGCCGATGAGGACGACGCGCCGCGGGTGGCCATGTCTCGGTCCAACATAGGCCGGGCTCCCTACCCAGCCGGGTGGGGATCGACCCAGCCCGGGGTGCTCAGGGCGCCGGCGCCAGCAGCCGGGCGATGGCCCGCTGCGGGATGTGCTCCCAGTCGGGCCGGTGGGCCCGCTCGTAGGCGACCTCGTAGACGGCCTTGCCCAACTCGAAGGCCCGGAGGACCGCGTCCCACGACTCCCCCGGCGGCAGGAGCGCCTCGATGTCGTCGGTGCCGCGGTAGCCGCTGATGAACGCCTGCCGGTTGCGGGCCGCCCACGCCTGGGCCAGCCCGGCCAGCTCCTCTTCGGACGCCTCCTGGCGCTCGATGAGCGCCACCTCGCTGGCGTAGTGGAACGACCGGAGCATGCCGGCGACGTCGCGCAGCGGCGACGACGGCTTGACCCGCTCGGCCACCGGGAGCAGCGGCTCGCCCTCGAAGTCGAGGACGTACCAGCCCTTGTCCGTGCGCAGCACCTGGGCCAGGTGCAGGTCGCCGTGGACCCGGATCGAGGCCCCGGCGGCGTCGGGATCGAGGGCGGCGAGCTCGTCGTACACGGCATCGATCCCCTCGATGTCGACGTCGACGAGGCTGTCGCGCAGCGTGTCGGCCCAGGCGCCGGGCTGGCCCGGCTGGGCGCCGAACGCCTTGGCCATCGAGATGTGCAGCGCGGCGAGGCATTGCCCGAGGCGCGACGCTTCGGGGGCGAAGTCGCCGCCGCACTCCTCGGGCGGCCGGCGCCGGTCGTAGAGGTCGCGCAGCGACGTTCGGGCCAGCTCCCATCCGTCGGCGCCGCCGCTGAGGAACGCGCGCACGACGGCGAGGTCGCGCCCGTCGCGCCGCCACGTGGCCACCGGCGTGGGCACGCCGTCGTAGCCGGCGGCGGCGAGCGCGTCGACCACCTCGGCGTCGGGGTTCGACGTGTCCTCGACCCGGCGGAACAGCTTGAGGATGAGCCGGTCGTCGTAGACGACCGACGTGTTCGACTGCTCCACGGTCATCGGCCGGATCGTCTCGACGTGCTCGTCGGGGGCGACGACGCCGAGGAAGGCCGCCGCCAGCAGCGGATCGACGAGGGCGTCGTAGGCGAGCATCGGTCCGTCGTCGGACTCGATGTCGCCGAGGAAGCCCCGGCCCTTGCCCTCGAGGAAGTTCTCGGTCTCGCTCAGCGGGCGGAGGCCGACGAGCACCTGGTAGGCGGCGGCGTCGCCGGGCACGCGGGCCAGGACCCAGACGAGGCCGGGCACGCCTTCGCGCAGCACCTCGCCGGCGACGATCTCCACCTCGGCCGGCGCGTCGCCCTGGTACCAGCGCTGCCGGGCGAGGTAGTCGGGCAGGAGGTGGGTCAGCTGCTCGATCGCGCTCAATGTCGTTCCTCCCGAGGCAGCCAGGACGCGAGGGCTGCCCGAACGGCCGGAGCCCGCCTCCGAACTCGAGCGAACGGAGCGAAGCGAGTGAGCTCGAAACTCAATGTTCTTCGGGTCCCGGGAGGAGGGCGAACCAGTAGAAGCCGTGGGGCGGCAGCGTGATGAAGTACGGCAGTTCGCCGATCGTCGGGAACGGCACCCGGCCCATCAGCTCGATCGGCTGCAGTCCGGCGAGGTGCGACAGCTGGAGCTCGGCCGGCTGCGCGAATCGGCTCAGGTTGTTGACGCACAGCACGATGTCCTCCTGCCCGTCGTCGTCGAGGTCGAGGCCGCGCCGCAGGTAGGCCAGCACCGACGGGTTCTCGACGTCGAGCACGTCGAACGTGCCGACGCCGAGGACGGGGTGCTGGCGGCGGACCTCGAGCATGCGCTTCGTCCAGTGCAGGAACGAGCTCGGGTCGCGCAGCTGCGCCTCCACGTTGCGGGCCTGGAACCCGTACACGGGGTCCATGAGCGGCGGCAGGTAGAGCTGGGCGAAGTCGGCGCGGGAGAACCCGCCGTTGCGGTCGGGCGTCCACTGCATCGGCGTGCGCACGCCGTCGCGGTCGCCGAGGTAGATGTTGTCGCCCATGCCGATCTCGTCGTCGTAGTACATGACCGGGCTGCCGGGCATCGAGAACAGCATCCCGTGGAACAGCTCGGCGACGCGACGGTCGTTGTCGAGCAGCGGGAACAACCGGCGGCTGATGCCGACGTTGCGTCGCATCAGGGGGTCGGTGGCGTACTCGGTGTACATGTAGTCGCGCTCTTCGTCGGTGACCATCTCGAGCGTGAGCTCGTCGTGGTTCCGGAGGAAGATCCCCCACTGGCAGCCGTCGGGGATGGCCGGCGTCTGGGCCAGGATCTCGGTGATCGGATAGCGCTGCTCCCGGCGCACGCTCATGAACATGCGAGGCATGAGCGGGAAGTGGAAGCACATCTGGCACTCGTCGCCCGTCTCGCCGAAGTAGTCGACGACGTCGGCCGGCCACTGGTTGGCCTCCGCCAGCAGCACCTTGCCCGGGTACTCCGCGTCGACCGCCTTGCGCAGCTCCTTCAGGTAGTCGTGGGTCTCGTCGAGGTTCTCGCAGTTCGTGCCGTCGCGCTCGAAGAGGTAGGGCACGGCGTCCAGGCGGAACCCGTCGAGGCCGAGGTCGAGCCAGAACCGGACGACGTCGAGCATCGCCTGGCGGACCTCGGGGTTGTCGTAGTTGAGGTCGGGCTGGTGGTGGAAGAAGCGGTGCCAGTAGTACTGGCCGCGGGTGGCGTCGTAGGTCCAGTTCGACGTCTCGGTGTCGACGAAGATCACCCGGGCCTCGGACCAGCGGTGGTCGTCCTCGTTCCACATGTACCAGTCGGCCTTGGGGTTCGCGGTGTCCTGCCGGCTCTCCTGGAACCACGGGTGCTGGTCGCTGGTGTGGTTCATCACCATGTCGGCGATGACCCTGATGCCGCGGCGGTGCGCCTCCTCGATCAGCCGACGGGCGTCCTCGACCTCGCCGTACGCCGGCAGCACCTGGAGGAAGTCGCTGATGTCGTAGCCGCCGTCGCGGAGGGGCGACTGGTAGAAGGGGAGCAGCCAAATGCAGTCGACGCCGAGCCACTCGAGGTAGTCGAGCTTGTCGGCCAGCCCCCGCAGGTCGCCGGTGCCGTCGCCGTCGCCGTCGTGGAAGCCACGGACGAGCACCTCGTAGAAGACGGCGCGCTGGAACCAGCGGGTGTCCTCGGGATCGATCGCGCCCGGCATCAGGTCGTGAGGGTACGCAGCGTGAAGACGTGGGCTTCGCGGCCGACGGCGGGGTCGAGCTCGATGTAGGGCTCGGCGCCGGTCCACGTGAAGCGCTCGCCGGTGAGCTCGTCATGGACCTCGTAAGGGGTCGACCCCGACAGGCCGAGCTCGGCGAGGTCGAGGCGGAGCAGGCCCTTGAACGCGTTGACGGGATCGACGTTCACCACCACGAGCACGGGGTCGGTGCCGTCCGCCGCCGTCTTCGAGTACACGACGGCCTGCTCGTCGTTCGTCGAGCTGTGGAAGCGGAGCGTGCGCAGCTCGGCCAGCGCGGGGTGGTTGCGGCGGGCCCGGTTGAGCAGCCCGATGAACTGCGTCAGGTCGACGGTCGCGCCCTGCCACTCGCCGCCCTGGGCCCAGTCCCGCTTGCGGATCTCGTACTTCTCCGAGTGCAGGTACTCCTCGTTGGTCGGGCTGGCCGGCTGGTTCTCGACGTGCTCGTAGCCCGAGTAGACGCCCCAGTTCGGACTCATCGTGGCGGCGAGGACGGCGCGCAGGCGGAAGGCCGAGGGCGGCCCGTCGCGCAGGGGCCCGCTGAGGATGTCGGGCGTGTTGGGCCAGAAGTTCGGCCGGAAGTAGTCGGCGCCGGGACCCTGGGCGAGCTCCTCGCCGTACTCCCGCAGCTCCCACGCCGCCGTGCGCCACGTGAAGTACGTGTAGCTCTGGCTGAAGCCGACGGCGGCCAGGGAGTGCATCACCCGGGGGCGGGTGAACGCCTCGGCCAGGAAGAGGACGTCGGGATGGCGGCTGACGACGTCGGCGATGACCCACTCCCAGAACGCGAACGGCTTCGTGTGCGGGTTGTCGACGCGGAAGATGCGGATGCCCTCGGCGATCCAGTGCTCGAGCACGTCCCGGCACGCGTTCCACAGCGCCACGCGGTCGCTGTCCTGCTCAGGCCAGAACTCGATCGGGTGGATGTCCTGGTACTTCTTGGGCGGGTTCTCGGCGTAGCGGATGGAGCCGTCCGGCCGCCGCCGGAACCACTCGGGGTGCTCCCCGACCCAGGGGTGGTCGGGCGAGCACTGGAGCGCGTAGTCGAGGGCGACCTCCATGCCCAGCGACTCGGCCTCCTCGCGGAAGGCCCGGAAGTCCTCGATCGTGCCGAGCTCGGGGGCGATGGCGTCGTGGCCGCCGGCCGGACCGCCGATGGCCCACGGGCTGCCCGGATCGGTGGCCGACGGTGTGAGCGTGTTGTCGCGGCCCTTGCGGTGGGTGACGCCGATGGGGTGGATGGGCGGCAGGTACACCACGTCGAAGCCCATGTCGGCGATCGAGCCGAGGCGCTTGGCCGCGCCGGCGAACCCACCCTCGCTGCGGGGGAAGAGCTCGTACCAGGCGCTGAAGCGGGCCCGCTCCCGGTCGACCCACACCGCGACCGGCTTCGAGGGGGTGAGGTCGGTGGGATCGGCCACGGCCTCGAGCAGGCGACCGAGGTGCTCGTCGAGGCCGGCATCGAGCTTGACCCGTTCGGTGCAGGTGGTGCTGCGCAGCGTGGCCGCAGTGTCGAGCAGGCGGGGCCGGTCGGCCTTCGGCGCCTGCGGCGCCAGCTGCTCGAGCAGCTCGGCGCCGACCAGCAGCTCGACCTCGAGGTCGGGTGAGGCGGCGGCGGCCCGCTTCTCGGTGTGCTCCCGCCAGGTGCCGAACCGGTCGGTCCACGCCTCGATCACGACTTCGTGGGGCCCGACCGACGTGGGCTCGAACCATCCCTGGTAGCGGTCGTTGCCCGCCGGCGCCATGGGCCGCACCTGCCAGCCGCGCTGGCCCTTGGCCCGCCACCGCAGTCGGGCGGCGAGGTGGTCGTGGCCGTCGCGCAGGATGTCGGCCGAGATCGGGATCCGCTCACCGACGGACCCCTTGGCCGGATGGCCGGTCGGGGTCCGGGGTCGGATGTCCTGGATCTCGATCCGGGCAAGGGGCACTTGGGCTTGCCTACCACGGCCTTCCCGCCGGCAACCCTTCCGTGCGGGCTACAGGCCGACGCCGCCCAGCGACGCGGCGATCTTCCGCAGCGCGTCGGCGAGGGTCGGGTGCGATGCCTCGAAGCGCACGACGCCCTGCTCGAGCTCCTCGAACACCGAGTCGTCGTCGTCCTCGGCGGGGTCGAGCCGGCGCTCGACCGCATCGACGAGCCGCCGGAGCTCGTCGGGGTCGCGGTCGCCCGCCTCCCACTCCGTCAACTCCACCTTGAGGCGGCCCAGCAGGGCGTCGAGGGAGGCGTCGTCGGCGGCAGCGGCGTCGGGCACGGCGACCGACGCTACTGCGCGACCTCAGGACCTGCGGATGGATCGGCCGCGGGACGAGGCGTTGCCCGCAGGTCCTTCCTGCGTCTCGATTCGATTCCGGGTTGCCGCGTCGAGGGGCTTCGCCCGGTGCGGTCGGCAACCCTTCATCTCAGGACCTGCGGACGGGTTGGCGATCGACGGGCATGGGGCCGCAGGTCCTTCCTGCGTCTCCATTCGATTCCGGGTTGCCGCGTCGAGGGGCTTCGCCCGGTGCGGTCGGCAACCCTTCATCTCAGGCGTCGGGCGGGCCCGCAGCCGGGGCGAAGGCGACGGTGACGTCGTCGACCCCGGCGTCGCCGAGCAGCCGCTCGACGGCGGCGCGGGCGCTGTCCTCGGCCCGGTCGAGCAC
>JACDCH010000497.1 GCA_013694495.1 Acidimicrobiia bacterium
GGACGGGGACGGGGACGGGGACGGGGACGGGGACGAGGCGTCCGCCTGCTTCGTCTCCCTACGCCGGGAGAAGGGCCAGGGCACGGTGGCTCACCCCTCGCGCATCCGGACGTGGATGCTGCTGATCTCGCTGATGAGTCGCTGCCGCACGGCGTGCTCCATGTCCAGGATCGAGTCGAATGGCCAGTGGAAGTAGTAGGCGATGTACGCGACCTCCTCCCAGAGGCGGTCGGCCGCGTACGTCAGAATCCCCCCGGGGCATCACCGGCGATGTCCACCGCGAACTCGTGCCCGCACGAAGGGCACGCCACCGCCGCCTCCGTGTGACCTTCCTGGTTGATCCGCCGGTACAGGTCCTGGAGGAAGGCCAGGTCGGAGGCGAACAGGTTCTCGATGGCGAGCTCGTCGACGTAGGGGAGGTCGCCGAGCCGGGTGACCGTGCGGGCCAGGAGCAGCACCGTCAGGTACGCCGGGTTGCTCCTGACCCGAGGGTCGACTTGCGGGCCGATCTCGTCGCGCGCCGTGGCGAGGCGCATCGTCCCCTCACGGTGGACCTGACCCGAAGGGTCGACCAGCCCGCGGGGAAGGACGAACGCGAACTCGGTGCGAAGGCCGTAGCCCTCGTCGGCGTCGGGGATCGACATGGTGCTCAACGTCAGACGCTGACCCGCTGGATGAACTCACACGTCATCGTCACGGTCTCCATGAGCACTTCGGACGCACCGGCCTTGAGGGCGCCGATCTCGACCTTCTGGGGCCAGGCGTCCGTGAGGTGGTACCGGGCGACGGGGTCGCCCTTCGTGTTGTACATCGTGAGCGAGCACGACTTCCGTGCTGCGGCCACGTCGCCCAGGATGACGAGCTCGTGCCAGGCAGCCATCTCGATGTTGCGGGTCATGCCCCGCTTCAGCGTGACGGTCGGGGGCGTGCGCTTGCCCGGGAGCTTCTTGAGGATGGTCTCGGTCGCGCTCGACGAGATGTAGTCGACGACGTCGACCGCGCTCGAGATGCCAGCGAGCTCCGAGAAGACGGCCAGGGAGTGGCCGTCGATCGTGAGCTCGAACCTTGCTGCGGTAAGTGCGTCGTGGTCCTGTCCGGTACCAATGCCGCCACCAGCCATGTGATGTGCCTCCTACGTCGGTTTCGTGTGGGTGTCTTCGTCGTGCAGCCGTCGGGGCGCGGGCTACTCGTTCAGCCCGGCGCCGTCGGCGAACTGCGAGATCCGGAAGACCACGAATTCAGCGGGCTTCACGGGGGCGATGCCGATCTCGACGGTGAGGATGCCGGCATCTCGGTTCTCCGCGGGGTTGTTCTCGGCGTCGCACTTCACGAAGAAGGCCTCGGCCGGGCTGAG
This sequence comes from Acidimicrobiia bacterium, assembly GCA_013694495.1. Classification (GTDB taxonomy): domain Bacteria; phylum Actinomycetota; class Acidimicrobiia; order Acidimicrobiales; family JACDCH01; genus JACDCH01. Next base: position 1,355 of record JACDCH010000497.1, read on the forward strand.
CCCGAAGAGGGCGCCGTCCCGCCACACCCGGCGGAGGAACGACTCCACCGTGCGGCGGACCGAGTCCCACAGCTTGTTGTCGTTGGGCTCGAAGACGACCCAGTTCGTCCCCTGGAGGATCGACTCCTCGACGTAGTTGAAGAGGCGCCGGACGTTGAGGTAGCGCCACTCCGGATCCGACGAGATGGTGCGAGCGCCCCAGACCCGGATGCCCTGCCCCGGGAAGGCCCGGATGCAGTTGATGCCGTTCGGGTTGAGCTGGTCGTGCTCGCCCTTCGTGATGTTGGTCTGCAGGCTGATGCAGCCGCGGACGACCTCGTTGGCGGGCGCCTTGTGCACGCCGCGGGTGTCGTCGTTGCGGGCCCAGATGCCAGCCATGGAGCCCGACGGCGGGGTGAAGATGGCCTGGCCCGACAACGGGTCCATGACCTTGACCCACGGCCAGTACAAGGCGGCGTACTTGGAGTCGTAGCCGGCCTCGTCGATGCGCCAGTCCTTGACCTGCTGGGCGTTGAGCGAGGGCGGGGTGTCGAGGATGCAGACCCGGTCGGCCATGAGCTCGCAGTGGGCGATCATCGCCAGCTGCACGCCCTTGAACTGCTCCCGGTTGATGAGGCCACGCTCGAGGGCGGCGGCCAGATCGGGCACGGCGAGCATCGTGACCTCGTCGATGGCCTCGAGGCCGGCGAAGCCGGTGCGGTCGGCCGTGTTGCCGACGTAGTCGTCGGGGGAGACGTCGATGTCGTCGGCGCCGCCGGCGGCGGAGCCGCCGTTCAGCTTCACGGAGCCCTTCGGCGGCACGGCCGGGAGGCCGGCGCCCTTGGTCTCCTCGATGGAGATGAGCTTCGACTCGGCCTTCACCTTGGTGACGACGTTGTTCGGGCCCTTGCGGGTGGTGAGGTTGTCGAAGACCTCGGCGTCCTTGCCGCCCTTCTTCACCACCAGCTTGAAGGTGTCCTCGCCGGGCTCGCCGGGGTCGGCGATCTCGACGGTGATGTCGTCGCCGGCCGCGCCGGCCTCGAGGGCCTGCACGGCGTAGCCCTTGACCGGGCCACCACCGTCGCCGCCGGCCGGCATGAGCTCGGCCCGGGCGGCGGGAGCGACGGCGTCGCCACCGTCGGCCCCGATGCGCACGACGTAGGACACGCCGCCGCCGTTGAGGAAGTAGGCGTACACCGCGTGGGCGAGGTACGAGCCCGGGATGAAGCTGCCGAAGTTCTGGGTGAACTGGGTCCAGTTCGTGACCAGGGTCGGCTCGTTGACGGGCCCCTTCTCGGCGAAGCCGACGAACGCGGCAACGGCTGTGCCCACGCCCTCGATTGGCTTCGAGCCGGAGGAAACCTCCTCCATGTAGACACCGGGCGAGAGATACGTGGGCATGGGCGCTCCTGCCAGTTCAGCTTCGGGTTGGATCCAACTGTCGCGAGGTAGGGATGGTGGCTTACGCCGCACTACCTGTGCCGTGGCCTATGGGTAGCCGATCGGGCAGGGCGAGGTGCCCGATCAGGCAGCTGGTCCGGCCCGATCGTGTGTCCACCCGGCCTGGGCGGCGGGCTCGTCCCAGCGGCGAACCTGAGAGGTCGTGATCCACGAGGCCGACGAAGCGCTGCGCTCCTACCTGACGAGCTGGCTCCCGGCCGGCGCGAAGCAGGCGATCAGCTTCGACGCACCCAACGAGGAATGGGTCAAGGGCATCAAGACGCCGACGCTCGACCTCTTCCTCTACGACCTCGCCGAGAACATGGATGCACGGGCGGGCGACTGGATCGAGCTGCGCGACGAGAAGGGCCTGCTGGTCGCGCTGCAGCCGCCGGTGCGCCGCTACGAGCTCACCTACATCGTCAGCGCCTGGGGCGGCACCGTCGCCGACCAGCACGCCCTGCTCGGGGCGCTCCTCCAGTCGATGCCGGCCTACGACGACATCCCGTTCGAGCACCTCACCGGGCGGCTCGAGGAGCAGGGCATCGCCGTGCGGCTCCGCATCGGCAGCCTCGACGGCATCCCCGACCTGTGGTCGGCCCTGGGCCAGACCCCGGTCACCGCGCTGGCGCTGGCCCTGACGCTGCCCGTGCTGCCGCCCCAGATCACCGACCTCGCCCCGCCCGCGTCCTCCATCGACCTCGGCCTCGCCGGCCAGGACGGTGCGCCCGGCCGCAAGCCGATCCCGAGCTTCGACGAGGAGCCTGGCAGCGCGCCGATGCGGGGCGACGACGGCAAAGAGGGCCGGCTGCCCGACCTGCCCACCGAGCCGCTGCCCGACCCGGACCCTGGCGCCGTCGTCCCCGTGCCGGCGAACGGTGACCGCAAGTGGACCGCCTACCGCACCCGGGAGACGATCTCGGTGAAGAAGGCCACCAAGCGCCCCGGCGACAAGTAGCGAACGGGCACGGCCCGGCGTCGCCGGCTGGCCCGCTGCGGTCCGGGCCGATCGCCGTCCTATCGAAGCCGACTCGCCCGCCCGGGACCGGCGCGACTCGCCGAAGGCCGCCGAACGCCGGTTGGGCGGGCATGCGTCGCGAGGGACGAAGCGAGCCCCCTGGGCGAGCGAGCCCGAGCAAGCGGCATCAGAGCCCGAGGTCGGCGAGGACGGCGGCGTAGTCGCGCTGGGCGCGGGCGGCGACGGCGCGGTCGCCCTTGGCTTCGGCGGCGTCGACGAGGGTGCGCCAGAGCCCGTCGAGGTAGCGATCGATGGCGAGGTCGGCCTCGCAGGCGGCGACGGCGGCGGCGGGGTCGCCCTCGGCCAGGCGGCACTCGGCGAGCAGCAGGGCCACGTCGGCCGCGGCCCGACGGCAGGCGTCGCGCCGCTCGACCAGCCAGGTGACCGGCCCCGCCTCGGGGATGAGGTCGCCGCCGTAGAGCGCCAGGGCGATCTCGGCCCCGGCGGCGCTGCGCTCGCGACGAGCCCGGGCGGCGGCGAGTTCGAAGGCCCGCAGGTCGGAGCTCCCGCCGCCGAGGGAGAGCCGGTAGCCCTCGCCCTCGCGGGCGATCACGACCCAGCCGCCCCGGCGGGCCCCCGGCTCCACCACCTGCCGTAGAGCCGACACCGCGACCTGGAGGTTGCGCCGGCCGGCGGTCAGGTCGGCCTCGGGCCAGAGGGCGTCGACGACCCGCTCGGCGTGGACGATCTCGTCGGCGTTCACGGCGAGGAACCAGGCCAGCGAGCGGAGGCGGGGGGTGAGCCCGGACAGGTCGATCGGCTGGCCGCCGACCTCGAGCGCGAAGCGGCCGAAGCAGCGCACCGTGGACGTGCCGGCCGCCGAGGCCGCCTCCGGGGCGAGGAGCGGAAGGGGCGGCGCGGTTGCGGGCGCGGTCGGCTCAGCG
>JACDCH010000499.1 GCA_013694495.1 Acidimicrobiia bacterium
CAAGTCTCCAGATGGTTCTGCAGCACGATCCGGCTGGCCCGCTCCAGGGACCCCTGGACCGCCGACAGCTGCTTCATCAGGTCCGGGCAATAGGTGTCGTCCTCCACCATGCGGATCACCGCATCCAAGTGACCCCTCGCCGTCTTCAACCGATTCATCACAGCACGCTCGTGGTTCGGCTTCATAGCGATTACCCTACCCCAGGTGGGGTGGATCTACTCGACGCCGCCACCACCCCACCTGCAGCAGCACTCGGAACGCCCTGCTGACGGGATCACACCGTGAAGCCACCTCTGGTGCTCCGCCACGGACGCAGCCGATCGGTATCGACAACAGTTCCCCGTATGGCGAACCGAACCGGAGCGACTTCGAGGCGGCACTCGGCCACCCAGTGTCTGGTGGGTGCTGGCCATCCCCGGCTCATTCGCAGCCGTCCTCGGTGCGGTCGCCTTGGAGGTCGCGGGCGGGATGAACGCGAACTCATCGATACCGTCATGGGCGCGCCTCGCGCCCCTGGCGTGGCCGCCATGGGCGAGGGTGCTGTGGTGGCTGGGCGTGGCACTGGCAGCGGCAACCTTCCGCGCCGGACTCCACAAGGTCGGGATGGGTTCGCGACGCCTCGCTGATCTCTTGACCGTCGGGCCATTCGTGGCGTTTGCGGTGGGCATCGCCTGGGCGCCGATTGGGCGACCTGGCACTGAGGCTCGCGGCTCATTCCTCCGTCGCCAATCTCTCCCACGAAGATCTTCGCCGCCCGGTCAATGGAGGGTTCGAAGCGCGAACCAAGCGAAGGTCAGCACCGCTAGGCTGAGTACGAAGGTCTGCATGTCGCGGTTGCTGCGCGTGGCCCACAGCAGGGGTCCGTACACGTTTACGGCGGCTACGGCCTGAAACGCAACGCCGGCGTCGGTGCGAGGAAGAAGGAGGTCACGCATCGGGCCACCGGTCTATCGCACACCCCCGCACTTGGGGATCGATTCGGTATCTGAGGGGCGGCCTGGCCGGCTGACTGAGTTCACGGCCGGCCAGGCCCCGGGCTCAGCCCTCGACCTTCTCCATCGTCTTGTCGCAGCAGCACGTCGGGTTGCTGGTGCCCTGGCAGTCTGACGGAGCGGGCTTCGTGACCGTGAGCTCGCACCCGCACGAGTCGTCGGTACAGCGGTAGACCTCGCCTTGCTTGAACGCCATCGGTGTCCTCCAGTTGTTTGGTTGTTCGATCCGCTGACGGTAGAACCTTGACCCAGCGGCAATGTCAAGGGGATCAAAGGTGACGACCTACACGATCGGCCACGCGGCCAAGGCGGCCGGGATCACCACCCCAGCCGCCCGGCTTTACGAAGCTCGCGGCCTCGTCGAGCCGGCGGAACGCACGCCCGCCGGGTAACCGGGTGCTCAGCCACGAGGACGTGGAGGCCTTCGTCTTCGTACCCCACGCACGCGCACTCGGGTTGTCGCTCGATGCCATTGCGGAGATCTCAGCCATCGCCCAGAGCGGCGCACCGTGTGACCGCACGCGGATCACCGCATCCAGGTGCCCCCGCGCCGTCTTGTGCCGGGTTGACCAACGCTTTCTCATGGATGCCCTTCACATTGGAACCCTACCCCACCCGGGGTGGGGGATGCTCCCCCGGTTGCCCTCAGGAGTCGCTTTCGGTCAGGTAGCGGTCAGGGTTGGCGGTGAACTGGTGAGCGCAGTCGAGGGAGCAGAACCAGTGCTCGACATCTGCGTGACGGAGGCGGCCCACTGCCGCCCGGCAGCTGACCCGCATGCGGCAGACGGGGTCGATGGTCAGGTCGATTCGCGTCGGGCACAGCTCGATAGCCCAGAGGTCGACGGCGTCGAGCACGTTGCGGAGGTGGTGGGCGCCGAGCGGGACGATGTCGAGCTCGAGGTCTCGCGCCGCGGCGACAACCGTGGCGGTGCAAAGTGCCTCTCCACTCCCGGCCCGGCCGGCCACGCGCGCGGCGAGATTGACCGTGCCGCCGAAGAAGTCTCCGTCACGAACGAGCACCGCCCCGTGGTGTAGGCCCGCCCGCAGCTCGAGGAACAGCTCAGCGTCATAGCAGCTCTCGAACACCACTCGGACAGCGGCAAGCGCCGTGGCTGGGTCGGCGGCGGCCAGCATGACCGCGTCGCCGATGGTCTTCACCAGGCTCGTCTCGGTGGGAGCGACGGCCCGGCGAGTCGTGTCGACAAACGTGTCGATGAGGTCGACCGCGGTGGTGTCGCCGTGGACCTCGGTCAGGGCGGTGAAGCCGGCCAAGTCCACGAAGGCGATCGTCCGCTCCTCTGTCACCGTCGGGCTTTCCCACCGGCGACGAACGCGCCGATGTGCGCAGACGACCGTACCGTGAACACGAGCATCCCGAGGATGGCGGCGTACAGGGTGACCCCACCGACCACCTGCAGGCCGCTGGACGGGCGCTCCGGCGGCTCGTAGAGGGGCCGTTGCACGCTGGCTGTCGCTTCGCCGCCGGCCAGCGGGGCCCACAGCTCGACCTGCCGGTCCCCCTCGGTGAGCTCGACGTAGATGAACCAACGTCCCTCGGCCTCTGCATCGATGGCCCCGCGGTATCGGCAGGAGCCGGCGGCTTCGAGCGTGCACACGTTGGTGGTCCCGGCTCGACGGACCGCTGTGCGCCGGGCGATGAGGTCCCCGCAGGATGCAGAGCGGACGTCGAGCTCAACCGTCACTGATTCGGCGTCCACGCGCTCGACGGTGAGCGTGGCGTCACGGGTGGGGCGACCTTGGCCGGGGTCGTGGGCCCCGGCGTCAGGGGCCAGAGCGATGCCGACGCTCAGCGCCACGACCACGAGAGCGGCACCCGCCGCAGCGCCGTAGGCCGGGCCCAGCCGCCCCGGTGGGCGATCACGGAGACGCCGATGGCGGCCAGCCAGGCCAGCGCCAGGGCGGCCGGGAGCGCGGCGGCCGACACGGCCGTGGCAGCGCCCCCAACGAGCTCTCGCCGCCTGGGATCGCGAGCACCAGCACGCCCAGCCGCTCAGCGCGGAGGACATCCACCAGGCGCTGGACCACGCTGGCGACCTCGCCCTGCCAGCTCGCCGAGGCCGAGCGCGAAACGAGGGCCCGGCTGTACCGGACCCTCGATCTCGTGCTGAACCTGGATCCTGTCGGAGACCCTCCGACCCTGGCTGTTCGGCTGCAGCTATGTGGTGGCGGGGGCAGGATTTGAACCTGCGACCTTCGGGTTATGAGTCACTCGAACCCCGTCCAGCAGGTGACAGTGGGTAGCGGCCAGTGCCCCTGAGCAGGGAGTTCTCGTGACGGCTCGTCCAGGTGGTCCAGCCGATCGGGCCTCGTATCGGCGTGTGCGTCGGCGAGCGGGGACAGGTCGTCATTCGCGCTGGCAGCAGTCGTCGCTTGAGTCGCGGTCGAGGTCGGTGGGCATGCAGCAGTCCTCACCGTTCCAGATCTCGCGGCCTTCGCGGGCGGCGAGGACGGCGATGCCGATGGCGGCGATCGGGTCGGCCCAGGACCAGCCGACGGTGGCGTTGAGAGCGAGGCCCCCGAGGAGAATGACGGAGAGGTAGGCGCAGAGGCGTGTCTCGCCGGCCTCGGCGATGAGGGCTCGGCTGCCGAGGGCGGTGCCGGTGCGGTGCTTGGCTAGGGCCAGGACGGGCATCACGATGACGGACGCGACGGCGAGCCCGATGCCGGTCAGGTCGTGCAGGCTTCGGGCGGCGGCGGCCGCGGGGTGCCCGCCCGCTGCCGCCTCGACCAGGTCGGCGACCTCCCGGGTGACAGCCCGTGGAGCTCCACGGCATCGCCCCACCGTCGGAGCTGGCCGGAGGCATCGGCGAAGGCGGGCGCCGCAGAGGTCTCGACGGGCCGGGCCGTCCCGACGACGAGGAGGCGGAGGGACGGCGCGACGGCGGCGACGTGACCGAGCAGGGCGAGCGTGCCGGCATCGGCCCAGTGCAGGTCGTCGATGACGAGCAAGGCCGGCGCCGGCGCCGCGTGTCGCAGCCAGTCGGTGACCCGCTCGAACTGCTCGACGCGGCCGGTGTCGGCGTCGGCGGCTTCCGAGGCCAGCTCCGGTGGCTCGCGCCCAGGGCCGGCCAGTTGGCCCAGCAGCTGGGTCCACGGCCACAACGCCGGGACGGCCGCCGTCTCCCAGCACGCCGACCATGCCACCGCGAAGCCGAAGGAGCGTGCCCGCCCGGCGACGTGCTCGGCAAGGGCCGTCTTGCCGATACCTGGCTCGCCCGAGAGCAGCACCATCCCGCCCCCGCCGGCGGCGGCGCGCTCGAGCCGGTCGACGAGGTGGCGCAGCTCCGCCACGCGTCCCACGAACGACATGAACGTCCGGGGCTCCACGACGGCTACTGCTCCTCGGGCCGGAGCCCATGGTCGTCCACTACGAGGACCACGACGACGTCATCGAGGCCCGAGACGCCTACTACCTCGCCCCGGGCCACGTGCCCGAGATCGAGTGCGGCACCGAGTTCGTGACGTTCAGCCCCGCCGAGGAGCTCCGCGCCACCGACGCGGCGATCACGGCCGCGTTGCAGGCGGGCTGAACCCCGACCCGGGCTCGACCGCACGGCGGCTCAGACGTCCCGGTTCGACGTGGCGATGCTCACGAGGCTGGGGCGGTCGGTGATGGACAGGGCGCCCGCGAGCGCGGGGCGCAGCTCGTCAGCCGACCGGACTGCGAACCCGGCCGCACCGCAGGAGGTGGCGAACTGGGCGAAGTCGGGGTTGACGAGCTCTGTCTGCCACACCGGCCGGATGGCCCCGAGCTGCTCGCGACTGATCTTGGCCAGCTCGCCGTTGTCGAGCACCACGTGAGTGAGGGGGAAGCCCTCCTTGACAGCGTGGTGACCTCGGCCAGGTACTGGCCGAGGCCGCCGTCGCCCGAGATCGACACCACCTGGCGGCCCGAGCCCGCTCGCCGCACCGCCACCGATGCGCCCAGCGCGGCGGGCAGGGCGAAGCCGATGGACCCGAGGTAGCCCGACATCAGGACGTCCTGGCGGCCGCGGCACTCGAAGAAGTGCCCGAAGCTGTAGGTGTTGTTGCCGACGTCCACGGCGATCACGGCGTCGTCGGGGACGAGCTCGCCGAGGACCTCGAAGACCAGCGCGGGCTGGAGGCGCCCGTGGGCGTCGACGAGGTCACGGCGGGACACCTTCTCGGCCCGCCAGCGTCGCCACCGGGTCGCGATCGCCTGGCGCGCTTCGGGTCGATCGACGGCAAGGAGCGACGCCTGCAGCTCCGCCACGGTCCGGGCGATGTCGCCCCACAGGGGAACCTCGACAGGGTGGAACTTGCCGAGGATCATCGGGTCGAGGTCGACCTGGATGGTCGGCACCCAGGTCGGGATCGAGGTGTGGTTCGAGAACGACGCGCCGAGCACGAGGAGGCAGTCGGCCGTGGCGACCGTCTGGCTCGCCACCGGGATACCCGACCGGCCGAGCACGCCACAGCCGAGCGAGTGGTCGTCGGGGAAGGTGCCCTTGGCCTTGAAGGTCGAGATCACGGGGGCATCGAGGTGCTCGGCCAGCGCCATGACCTCGTCACGGTGAGGCCGGGCTCCGTTCCCGACGACGATGGCAGGACGCTCGGCCGTCCGCAGGAGCTCGACGGCGCGCGCCAGCTCGTCGGGTGGCGGTGCGATCCCGGTCGCGGCGAGGCGACCGGAGCGCGGGCGGGCCGGCGGGTCCTCGACCCCGGGCAGCTCCTGCACGTTGTCGGGAAGCACGAGGTGGGCGACGTCGCGCATGACGATCGCGTGCTTCATCGCCAGCGCGGCGAGCTCGGTGGCGTTGCCCGGGTGGAGGATCGTCTGGCCCCATTCGGCGACCGCGTCGAACGCCTTCTCGAGCGGCAGCTCCTGGAAGGTGCCGGGCCCGATCACCTGGGTCTGCACCTGCCCCGTGAGCGCCAGCACGGGGATGCGGTCGACCTTGGCGTCCCAGAGACCGGTCAGCAGGTTCGCGGCGCCGGGGCCGGCATGGAGAAGCAGGCCGCCGGACGACCGGTGAGCTTGGCGTAGCCCGAGGCCGCGAAGGCGGCGGCGCCTTCGTGGCGGATGCCGACGTAGGTGAGACGGCCGTCGGCCTCCGCCTTGCGGAGCGCGTCGGCCATGCCGAGGTTCGAGTGGCCGACCATCCCGAACACGGCCTCGAGGCCCCACTCGCACAGGACGTCGACCACCTGATCCATGAGGCTCGTGCGCACCTCGTGCGGGGGGACCGCGATCTCGATCGAGGCATCGTCGTCTTCGACCGGTCGCACTGCATACGGCGTCGCCGAATCGCGGAAGCCGGGCGGAGGTTCGCCACTGGTCGGCTCGTACTGGTAGGCGTGCCACGGGCAGATCAGCCAGCCGTCGTCGAGCTGCCCGTCGCCGAGGGGTCCCCCCTGGTGCGGGCACCGGTTGTCGAGGGCCGACCACGAGCCGTCCTCACCGTGGACCACGCACACCGCCCGGTCGCCCGCCACCACGGTCGCCACCCGGCCCGCCGGGATGGCCGGGCGCGCGACCCGGGCCCAGACCAGTTGCTCGCTCGTCATCTCGCTCCTCCGTGTCGGTACCGATTCGTCCGAGATCGCCCTGCCCCCGTTACAGGGACGACCGACGGCGGGCCACCTCCCCCGAGCGTCATCTGCAACGGCGGCCCGGATGCGTCGGACCGCGAACGGTGCGAGGGTACGTGGCCTCTTGCGGTGGTGCCGTCGCAGCCGACGGCGCCATCGCCGCCATCGCCGTCGAGCTCGGCTCGGTCGCCGGCGCTCCCCTCTCGATCCCGACCGCGGCTGCGGCCGCGGCCGCCGTCATCGGCTCTTCGCGTCCGGCATGGCCCTACGCCAACTGCATGGAGGCCGCGGGCAAGCCCGACGAGGCCGCCCGGATGCGTCAGCAGATGGAGCAGCTGCTACTCGAGGTCGACGAGCTCGAGCAGCGCCTCAACGCTGCGCACTGAGCACTGACGATCAACGGCGGCGCGCTCGCGCGCTGCCGTTGGTGGTGATGCACCGGGCGCGGTGATGCACGAGTAGCCGTCTCCACAGCAGCGTGCGTCACCCCTCCCGGCGGTGGACGCTGCACCGGTGCACCTCCGTCCGCCGGGACGGCTCGTGAAGGGACCGTTCGGCGAAGGCGCTGGCGCGGCCGGTCGATCCGTAGGACGATGGGTCGATCCCCCAACGGAGGAGTTGGCCATGCCCGACCGTGCACCGCAGAAGCCGAGCGAGAAGAAGCCCGGCAAGTCGCTGAAGGAGAAGCGCGACGCGAAGCAGGCGAAGAAGGCGGGTAAGAAGGGCTACGGGGGCTGACGCTCGGAGGCGGCGCCGCCGCTCGAGCTGAACCCGCAGCGGGCGGGGTCCAGGGAGGTACCGTTCGGCCATGCCACCGGGCGCGGTCGCGCCGGCTGCTTCGTGGCCGCTGGTCGGGAGGGGGCGCGAGCTCGACCTGCTGACCCTCAGCCTCGGCACCCGCCGGGGTCGCGGCGGTGGCGCGGTGCTGGTGGGTCCGCCCGGCGTCGGCAAGACCCGGCTCGCCGCCGAGGCAAGGGCGCTGGCCACCCGCAACGGGTGGGTGTGCCTCCAGGCGGTGCCGTCGGTCGGGGCGGCGACGATCCCGCTCGGCGCCCTGGCGTCGGTGGTGGGCGCCGCGGCCGAGGGTGGGGGG
>JACDCH010000506.1 GCA_013694495.1 Acidimicrobiia bacterium
ACCCCGATCCCGACGCCGTCGACGTCGACGTGCTCGCCGGTGCCGGTGCCGGTGCCGGCGCCGCCGCGCCCAGCCGCACCGGACCGCCGCCGACGGCGCGCCCGTCTGCGGGTGCGATCGCTTCCCCGCAGGGCATCATCCCGCCGCGGCCCCGCAAGAAGGGCAAGCGGAAGGCGTGACGGCCGGGGCGGGCGTCGACGAGCAGCGACTCCGCTCGCTCGTGCGCGACGTCCCGGACTTCCCCAAGCCCGGTGTGGTCTTCAAGGACATCACTCCGCTGCTCGCCGACGCCGGGGCCCTGGCCGCCGCCGTCGAGGCGATGGCCGGCTCCGCGCCGGCCTGCGACGTCGTGGCCGGCGTCGAGGCCCGCGGCTTCCTGCTGGCCACGCCCGTCGCCCTCGCGCTGGGCGTCGGGTTCGTGCCCATCCGCAAGCCGGGCAAGCTCCCGTGGCGGACCCGCACCTGCACCTACGACCTCGAGTACGGCACCGATTCGGTCGAGGTCCACGAGGACGCGGTGGGCCCGGGCGCCCGGGTCCTGCTGGTCGACGACGTGCTGGCGACCGGCGGCACCGCCGCGGCCAGCGGCGCGCTGCTGTCGGGCCTCGGTGCCACCGTCGTCGGGTTGTCGGTGCTGATCGAGTTGGGCTTCCTCGACGGACGGGCGAGACTGCAGGGCTTCGACGTGTCGAGCGTCCTGACGTTCTAGGAGGAGTGCGGAGCGATGGCCACCGTCACCCGGGTCCTGCCCTGGCGACGCACGGCCGCGCCGCCCGCCGAGGAGGTGGCCAGCCTGGTCGCCACGTACCGGGCCCGGCACCCGAAGGCGAACACGGCCGCCATCACCCGCGCCTACGAGGTGGCCAAGGCGGCCCACGCCCGCCAGGTCCGCAGCTCGGGCGAGGCGTACATCACCCATCCGCTCGCGGTGGCCGGCATCGTGGCCGACTTCGGCCTCGACGACATCACCGTCGTCGCCGCCCTCCTGCACGACGCGGTCGAGGACACCGAGCTCAGCCTGGCCGACGTCGACGACCGCTTCGGGTCCGAGGTCGCCGGCATCGTCGACGGCGTCACGAAGCTCGAGCGCCTCAAGTTCGACTCGAAGGAGGCGCAGCAGGCCGCCACGATGCGCAAGATGCTCGTGGCGATGGCCAAGGACGTGCGCGTCCTGATCATCAAGCTCGCCGACCGGCTCCACAACATGCGGACCCTGGCGGCCATGCCCGAGGCCAAGCAGGAGCGGATCGCCCGCGAGACGCTCGACATCTACGCCCCGCTGGCCCACCGCCTCGGCATGCAGGACCTCAAGCAGCAGCTCGAGGACCTCGCCTTCGCCGCCCTCCACCCGAAGCGCTACGCCGAGATCGATCACATGGTGGCCACCCGGGCGCCCGAGCGCGACCTGTACCTGGCCCAGGTGCTCGAGGAGGTGCGGGGACGGCTCAACGAGCTCCGCATCGACGCCGAGGTGACGGGCCGCCCGAAGCACCTGTGGTCGATCTACGAGAAGATGGTCGTGAAGGGCAAGGAGTTCACCGACATCTTCGACCTGATCGGGATCCGGGTCACGGTCGATGCAGTCAAGGACTGCTACGCCGCACTGGGGTCGATCCACTCCACGTGGACGCCCGTGCAGGGGCGGTTCAAGGACTACATCGCCATGCCGAAGTTCAACCTCTACCAGTCGTTGCACACGACAGTGGTGGGACCACAGGGCAAGCCGCTCGAGGTCCAGATCCGCACGCGCGAGATGCACCGGCGGGCCGAGTTCGGCGTCGCCGCCCACTGGAGCTACAAGGGCGACGGCCCGACGTCGGACATGCCCTGGCTCAACCGGCTGCTCGACTGGCAGCAGGACACGCAGGACCCCGACGCGTTCATGCAGACCTTGAAGGTCGACCTCGAGCAGGACGAGGTCTACGTGTTCACGCCCAAAGGCAAGGTCCTGACCCTCGCCGCCGGCGCCACGCCGATCGACTTCGCCTACGCGATCCACACCGAGGTCGGCCACGCCTGCATCGGCGCCCGGGTCAACGGCCGCCTCGTCCCCCTCGAGCACCGGCTGGAGTCGGGCGACACCATCGAGATCTTCACGTCCAAGGTCGAGGCCGCCGGCCCGTCCCGGGACTGGCTCAAGATCGTGGCCACGCCCCGGGCCGCCAACAAGATCCGGCACTGGTTCAGCCGGGAGCGCCGCGAGGACGCGATCGAGAACGGCCGCGACGACCTCGTCAAGGCGATGCGCCGTGACGGCCTCCCCGTCCAGAAGATCGCGGCCGGCACCGCGCTCGCCGACGTCGCCCAGGAGATGAACTACGCCGACCTCGACGCCCTGCACGCCGCCGTCGGCGAGGGGCACGTCTCGGCGAAGTCCGTGTCCTCGCGCATCGTCCGGGCCCTGCGGGGCGGCGACCCTGAGGCCGAGGAGCAGCTGCCCACCACCGTGCGCCAGCCCCGCCGGTCCAGCCGGAGCGGCAAGGGCCAGGTCGGGGTCCACGTCGAGGGCCTCGACGACGTCATGGTGCGGCTCTCGAAATGCTGCACGCCGGTCCCCGGCGACGACCTCCTCGGCTTCATCACGAAGGGCCGGGGCGTGTCGGTCCACCGCGCCGACTGCGCCAACGCCGTGTCGCTTTCGTCGGGCGCCCGGGAGCGGGTCATCGAGGTCGAGTGGGACACCGACCTGTCCGGCGTGTTCGTCGCCGCCATCGAGGTGAAGGCGCTCGACCGGGCCCGCCTCCTGTCCGACGTCGCCCGGGCCCTGTCCGACAGCCACGTGAACATCCTCACCTCGGCCACCCAGACCGGCAGCGACCGCATCTCGAAGATGAAGTTCGAGTTCGAGCTCGGCGACCCCAGCCACCTCGAGTCGATGCTCAGCGCCATCAAGCGCATCGAGAGCGTGTACGACGCATATCGCATCGTGCCCGGGAAGGGTGGTTAGCCGGGCGGTCGCTCCGTGAGCTGCTCGCTGGAGCCCGTGCCGATGTTCGCGCCGGGCGTCGCCAGCGGCTGCGACTGGCCGAGCCCCGCACCGCTCGGCAGGCCGGCGTCTGTGTTGGCCGCGTGGCCGTACTGGTAGTGGACGTTCTCGGTGCTCACGCCGTCGGACCGGCTGTGGACCTCCACCAGCACGTCGGTGGCGCCCATCTCGGCGCTGTGCGCCGGCGGGTAGGCGAGCATCTCCATGGAGGTCCGGGTCTCGAAGTGCGCAGGCACGCCACCGAAGGTGACCGAGACGACGTGGTCCAGGTGCTCCCCCGTGATCGACACCCACTCGCCGCCGGCGACGGGACCGCTGGTGGGCTGCAGCTGGTGGATCGAGGGGCGACCGCCCGGCGCCAGCGCGTCGCTCGTGGGCGGCCGGTCGTCGTGTGCAGGGACCACCAGGTGCCCGGGCGTGTAGGTGATCAGGTTGGGCCACGGGAGGTCGACCCCGTCGGTCGTGTGGAAGATCAGCCCCATCGGGATGTCTGCGCCGGCAGGGTGGTTCGCGAGGAGCGGCGGCATCGTGAAGCTCACGATCCCCTCGCTCACCGGGTGCATGGCCTGCACGCCGGCGTCCCCCACGGCGACCTCGGTCAGGTGGTCGACGTGCGTGCCGCCGACCTGGATCACGTCGCCACCCGTCGGGTGCGCGTACGTCGGCTCGACCCACGCGATCGTCGGCGTGGAGCCCGTGTACGTGAAGATCATCCAGCTGTCGGTGACCATTGTCCCGTCGGACGTGTGGAAGACGATGCCCATGCGCTCGTCCTGCCCCGGCCCCACCACGTTGGAGTTCGGGGCCACGAAGGTGACCTCGGTGCTCGAGACGTGGGTCATCGAGACGTTGCCGATGCTGCCGACTGCGACCTCGTGGAGGTGCTCCAGGTTCTCGCCGGTCACGCGAACCGTCTCGCCGCCCTCGCGCGGCCCATGGAGCGGTTCGATGCTGTGCACCTCCGGCACGCTCCCCTGATAAGTGAAGGCCCAGCCGGGGTTCACGGAGGTCCCGTCGGCGGTGTGGAAAGTCAGCTCCGCTCGCTGGTCGGACTCCGGCCCGACTGCGTTCGTGTTCGGGGTGACGAACGTCAGCTCGCTCTCCGAGACGTGGTGCAGCTGCGCCGCCCCGAGCCACCCGACGACCACCTCGGTGATCTGGTCGAGGTGGTGCCCGTGGACTGGCTCGACGGCAGCGAGGGGATTCGTGGTGAGCAGACCGCTCAGCCCGGACTGGACGACGCCGACCGCATCGTCCCCGGCAAGGGCGGATCGCACCTCGGGGCAGCCCGGTCGGGCAGCTTTCCGGGCGAACCTCGTCCTCGGGAGTTGCCGCCGCCCGGCCGCGGGGGCACATTCCGGACATGACTCCCGAGGAGAGCCAGCAGAGCCTGGCGACGGCTCGTGTTCAGTTCGGGGCGGGGCAGTGGGACGAGCTCCACACCACCGCCTACGCGCTCCACCAGGCCCATGTCCTGGAAGGGAGCGACCAGGGTGAGGTGGCCTTCTACCTCGGCGAAGCCTGTCTCGGTCGGGGCGACGGCGACGGGGCCGTGTCGTACCTCGAAGAGGCGGTGCAGTTGGGCGACGCCGACTTCTCGCCGTGGGCCGCCGAGGAGCTGGCGCGGGCCCGGCAGCCCGTCGGCGCTGACGATACCGCCGCCGACCCGGCGGCCTTCGGCGCCACGGGCGTCGACGTATCGGACCACCCGCAGCTGCGAGTCGGGTCGACGGAGAGGGATTGGGTGGCCCACGCCCAGGCCAAGCTCGCCCACCTCCACGACTACGGCGGGCAGGTCGACGGCTGGTTCGGGCCGCTCACCGACGCCGCGGTGAGGCAGTTCCAGGAGCACTGGGGCCAGCCTGCCGACGGGATCATCGACCAGGCCACCTGGTCGGCCCTGGAGACGGCCGCACCTGGCATCACCGGGACGCCGGTCGCACCGCCGCACCACCAGGGTGGCGGCGCCCAGCCGGGGCAGCCCCACGAGCCGGGCGCGGTGCAGTTCCCCGACGACCACATCGAGGGCGCGCCGACGTCCGAGGACCACTGGCAGCCGTTGACGCCGAGCCTCGACCCGGAGTCGCAGCCGCAGACGACGATGGGGCTCGGTGCGGGGGTGACGGTCGAGCACACGTGGAAGGTCAAGGTCGGGTTCGACCTCGGTCCGGTGACGGTCAAGGAGATCCCCATCAAGATCGACGGCCGGATCCACACCGCCGCCGGCGAGGACGTCGACGTGTCGGCCTGGAAGAGCGAGAAGGGACCCGGGTGGGAGGTCAAGGTCCCGATCGAGAAGTGGGAGAACGTGTGGGGCAGCGACTGGGACGTCTCGCTGAAGGGTGACCTCGACTTCGGCGTCAAGACCGCGGTCACCGGCGCCCTGGAGGGCACCAACGGCCATGCCGTCCTCCAGGTCCAGTTCACCGTGGTCGAGATCTCGGGCAACGAGGTGAGCGTGGCCAAGGCCACCATCAGCGGCGGAGCCAGGATCGACAGCGAGGAGATCCCCGGCACCAACGGCGAGCTGTTCTTCTCGGGCAAGGTCACCGTCGGCGTGTCGCTCGTGCCCAACGTGGCGTGGTGGGCGGCGCAGTTCGGTCGCACGGTCGCCCCGGCCGCGGTGACGGTGACCGAGTTCGGCGTCGGGACCGTCGCCGCCGGCGAGGCGATCATCGCCACCGGCTTCATCGCCATCGCCGTGGCGCAGCTCTACGTCGCCTACGCCAACATCACCGACATCGAGGCCCTGAAGCAGATGCAGGAGGACGCCCCGAAGGCCGTCGACGACTTCGCCGCCGGGTTCGTGTCGGCCTGGGGTGCGGGCAGCGCGCCCGGCGGCTTCTGGGGGAGCACCGGTGCGTCGGCCGGTCAGCGCCAGTTCGAGGCCGACGTCCAGGCCTTCGCCGCCATCCAGCGCGAGCGTCGCCCCGAGCTCACCATCGACGACGCCTTCCTGGACGAGGTCCGCCAGCTGTGGCGGACGACTGCGGCGGAGAAGGGCGACGAGTTCCGCTCGGTCGTCGAGGCCATGTACGGGAAGATGGTCCGCACCGCGGTCTGTCAGGCCTTCCTCAAGGCGCACCCGACGTCGTCGCTGCCCGGCGACCACGTCCGGGACTCGTACACCTACGCCGGTCTGGCCGACGGCCCTTCCGCCCATCCCGACACGCGGGCCGGCTACGACGCGGCGAAGAGCGCCAACATGCAGCTCAACATCGACAGCTGGAACAAGGAGTGGGAGGACCAGTACGGGCAATGAGCCGCTGCGTCGCGAGGATGGCTGATCGGGCGGGCCGGTAGGTTCGCCGGCCATGACCGAGACGCTTTCCGGCACGTACGTCCCCAGCGCCATGGACTGGGTGCGGGACCAGGTCGAGGCGTACGAGCGCAGCGGCGGCCAGGAGGCGAACACCCTCCTCGACACCGGGATCCCGGTGATCATCGTCACGATGCGCGGTGCGCAGAGCGGCGACGTCCGCAAGATCGCCCTGATGCGGGTGGAGCACGACGGCGCCTACGCGCTGGTCGCCTCGTTCGGCGGCGCCCCCAAGCACCCCGTCTGGTTCTGGAACCTGAAGGCGCACCCCGACGAGGTGCTGATCCAGGACGGGCCCGAGCCGTACCGCGCCTCGGTGCGTGAGGTCGATGGCACCGAGCGCGACGAGTGGTGGGCGCGGGCCGTGGCCGTCTACCCGGAGTACGCCGAGTACCAGCAGCGCACCGAGCGCATGATCCCGGTGCTGATCGCCTCGCCGGTCTGACGCACACCGAGGCGAGCAAGGCGCGAAACGTCGTCGGAAGCAGCACGAAAGCGGATGAAGTAGAGCGAAGTCCTCAGCCGGGCGGGCGGGCGCGGAGCATCTCGACGATCAGGTCGAGGACCCGGGCCATGAAGCTCGCCATCTGGGCCCGGCTGACGGGCTCGTTCGGGCCGAAGGTGCCGTCGGCGCGTCCGGCGGCAAACCCGGCGGCGGCGGCGGCGTCGATGTTCGCCTCGTGCACGGAGCCGGCGTCGTCGGAGAAGTAGCCGGGCGGCGCGACCAGATCGGTCCCGGTTCGGTACTCGTGGGCCCGCACGAGGAACGTGGCCATCTGGGCGCGGTTGACGGGAGCGGTCGGCCCGAACGTGCCGTTGGCCCGTCCACCGACCACGCCGACCGCGGCGAGGGCGTTGATGTTGGGTTCGTGCTCCGAGCCCTCGTCGTCGGGGAAGGCGTCGGGCGCCCGGTCGGGGAGAAGCCCCCCGGACCGCTCGACGAGCCGGGCCAGGAACGTGGCCATCTGGGCCCGGCTGACGGCGGCGCTCGGGGCGTAGCGGTTCCCGCCGGTGCCGCCGGTGATCTCCCACCACGCGATGCAGTCGATCGACGGCCGGTGCGGGTCGCCGGCCGCCACGTCGACGAACCCGGCCGAAGGAACCTGGCCGGGCGGGCAGGCATCGCCGGTGTCGCGAGCGACGGCAGCCGACCCCCAGCGCAGCCCTCCGGCCTCGACCCCGACGGCGGCCACCCGCAGCCGGCGCTGGCCCTGCGATGCGCACAGCGGCGCGTTCGTGAGCGGATCGAGGCCGTCACAGCCGGGGTCGGCGGGGTACGCCGAATAGGGGGCGTTCCACCACTGGTAGGCGACGCGCAGGCGGCCGGCCGTGTCCAGGAACGCGCTCGGCGCGCCGGGGCCGTTCTCGTCGCCGCCGCTCGCGTGGATCGGGTTCCGGGTCGACTTGGTGCACGGTCCCTGCGGGCCCTGGCACGCCGCGTATCCGATGGCGTAGTGCGGTGAGGCCCACTCGTTGCCGGAGTAGAAGAGGAGCAGCCGCCCACCGGCCCGGACCATGGACGGGTTCTCGATGACGTTCCCCTCCCACGGCGCCGAGGTGCGGAGGAGCTCGACGGGGGTCGATCCCGGTGCGAAGGCGAGGCCGTCCGCCGTCAACCGGCGCGACCAGATGCGGGTCGGCTGGCTGCCCACGACGCCCTCGCTCTTCCAGATGAGGTAGGCGCTGCCGTCGTCGTCGACGAAGGGCTGGGGGTCGATGGAGCCGGCCGGGTCGTCGTCGCACTGGAACGGCGCGCTCGACGTGTCGACGTACGGCCCCAGCGGGCCGCTGTCGGACACGGCCCGGCCGATGCAGAAGCGGTCGGGGCTCGTGCTGACCCGCATCGAGTAGTAGACGATCCAGCGCGAGCCGATGTGGACCGCGCCGGGGGCCCACAGCTCCTTCTTCAGCCGGCCGCCCACGGGGCGATCCTGGCCCCAGCCGGGCGGGCACGGGAAGGCGTCGTTGAAGAAGCGGTCGACGGTGCCGCCGACGCAGGCCGGCTGCGGGTAGGCCGGTCGGGCGGTCCACGTCTCGAGGTCGGTCGACGTCATGGCCGGCAGGTAGGCGCCGCCGGTGGACGTGCCGAAGGCCACGTACGTCGAGCCGTCCCGGACGACCGACGGGTCCGGGAAGTTCGACGAGTAGGGCTGCCCCGGCCGGAACCACGGCGCTCCGATGTAGGCCGCGGCGGGCGGGGCGGCGAGGGTGGCGGCGAGCAGGACGACGAGTAGGCCGAGGGAGCGCGGGATGCAGCGGCGCATGCCACCATGGTGACGCGCGGTGGCAGGGTGGTCGCGCCGGGCGTCAGGCGGCGAGCGACGCGTACGCCGCGCCCACCAGGCTGGCGCCCCGCAGGTCGCCGAGGGTGCCCTCGCCCATGCGGTTCATGACGTACGCCACGCACAGGCGGGCGTCCTGGTCGACGACGACGATCGAGCCCCCCCAGCCGCCCCAGAAGCAGACGTTCGCGTTCGGCCCGAACGGCATCTCGGGGCTGGTGAGGCCGTAGCCGATGCCGAGGCGCAGGGGCGCGAACAACACCAGGTCGGTGCCCGACGCCTGCTCCTCGAACACGACCCGGCAACCGGCCTCGGACAGGTAGCGGCGGCCGTCGACCTCGCCCCGGCATGCCAGCACGGACTGGACCCGGGCCACCGAGCGGGCGTTGCCGTGGCCGCCGGCGGCGGGGATCTCGGCGCGTCGCCACGGAACCGTGGCCGACTGGGCGGCGTCGAGCATCGGGTTGGTCAGCGTCTTCACGGCGACGTGGTCCGCCCCGAGGGAGCCGAACACCTCGGCCATCTGCTCGGGCACCGATGCCGGGGCGATGACCGCTGCCACCCGGTCGTCGTGCTCGGCGCCGGTGCCGATGTGAAAGTCGGCGCCCAGGGGACCGGCCAGCTCGTCGTGGAAGAAGGCGCCGAGCGAGGCGGCGCCGGACGCCCGCCGCACGACCTCGCCGATGAGGTAGCCCTGGGTGATGGCGTGGTAGCCGGAGGCCGTCCCCGGCTCCCACCACGGCTCCTGGGCCGCCAGCAGCGACGTCGCCTTCTCCCAGTCGTAGAGGTCATCGGGCGCCATCGGCTCCTGCCAGCCCGACAGCCCGGCGGTGTGGGCCAGCAGGTGGCGCACCTCCACCGCCTCCTTGCCGCCCGCCTTGAACTCCGGCCAGTAGCGGGCCACCGGGGCGTGCAGGTCGAGCTCGCCCCGGTCGGCGAGGAGGAGCGCCGACAGCGCGGTCATCGTCTTGGTCGTCGACCAGACGTTGATGATCGTGTCCTCCGCCCACGGGGTCTCGCCCTCGGCGTCGACCGAGCCGCCCCAGAGGTCGACCACCGGTTCGCCGTCGAGCACGACCGCCACCGACGCCCCCACGTCGAGGCCCTGGTCGAAGTTGGCGACGAAGGCGTCGCGCACCGACTCGAACCGGTCGTCGCACGTGCCCTGCACCTCGGTCATGGTTCCCCCGGATGGTCGATCGGCGACGCAGCGTAGGGGCAGTCGCCCCGGGCGGGACGCCGGCTGCGTTACCGTCCGTCGATGGCCGGCAACGACGACTCGGTGGTCCTCGAGGTCGGCGGCCACGAGGTCACGCTGTCCCACCCCGACAAGGTGTTCTTCCCGGAGCGGGGCGAGACCAAGTTGGACCTCGTCCGCTACTACGAGGCCGTGGCCGAACCGCTGTTGGCCACGATGGGCGGCCGCCCCGTGCTGCTCCAGCGCTTCCGCGACGGCGCCACCGGTGAGGGGTTCTTCCAGAAGCGGGTCCCGAAGAACGCGCCGCCGTGGCTGCAGACCACGGTCGTCAGCACCGTCAACGGCACGCCGTCCGACGCGATGGTGGTGGCCGACATCGGTCACGTGGCCTGGGCCGCCAACCTCGCCTGCCTCGGCTTCCACGTGTGGCCGACGCGCGCCGGCGACGCCTCCGAGGGCGAGCCCGATCCGTCGGCGCCGTCGGCCGTCCTCGCCCTGGCGCCGGTCGAGCGCGGGCCCATCGCCGACGAGCTGCGCATCGACCTCGACCCGACGCCCGGCGTCGACTTCCCGATGCTGCGCGAGGCGGCCACCGAGGTGAAGCAGCTGTTCGACGAGATCGGCATCGCCGCCTTCCCGAAGACCACCGGCAACCGCGGCATCCACGTGTACGTCCACGTCGAGGACGGCCGCTGGTCGTCCTACGACGTGCGCGCCGGGGCCGTGGCGGTGGCCCGGGAGCTCGAGCGCCGGCGCCCGGACCTGCTCACGGCGGCGTGGTGGAAGGAGGAGCGGGGCACGCGGGTGTTCGTCGACTTCAACCAGAACGCGCCGCACAAGACCGTGTTCGGGGCCTGGTCCGTGCGGGCCCGCGCCGGCGCCCAGGTGTCGACGCCGTTCGCTTGGGACGAGCTCGAGGGCATCCACCCCGACGAGCTCACCATCGCCAACGTGCCCGCTCGGCTGGCCGCCAACGGCGACCCGTGGGCCGCCATGTACGACGACCCGCAACCCCTCGAACCGATGCTCGAGCGCTACGCCAGCGACCTCGCCGCCGGGATGCAGGACGCGCCCTGGCCGCCGGTGTATCCCAAGATGCCCAACGAGCCGCCCCGAGTGGCGCCCAGCCGAGCCAAGAAGGCCTGACCCGGGGGTTCTGCAACCGGAGGGTGCCAGCAGGACCGTTCGGTCATGTCCGCACCCTCCCGTCGTCCGGGTGGGGGCACAAGGCAGACGCGCTGTCGACCGGCGCCGCCCTTGACCTCGACCCTCACCTCGGGTTGGACGTCGGACCGGGGGTGGGCGGGTGCCATCCCGTACCCTGGTCGATCCCCCTGTGATCGGAACACCCCGCAATGCCCTTGCTCACGCGCGCTGACCTGCGCAACGTCGCCATCGTCGCCCACGTCGACCACGGCAAGACCACCCTCGTCGACCAGCTGCTGTGGCAGTCCGGCGCCTTCCGGGCGAACCAGGACGTCGCTGAGCGGGTGATGGACTCGATGGACCTCGAGCGCGAGAAGGGCATCACGATCCTCGCCAAGAACACCACGGTGTTCATCGACGGGATCACCATCAACATCATCGACACCCCCGGCCACGCCGACTTCGGCGGCGAGGTGGAGCGGGGCCTGTCGATGGTCGACGGCGTCCTGCTGCTCGTCGACGCCAGCGAGGGGCCGTTGCCCCAGACCCGTTTCGTCCTCCGCAAGGCGCTCGAGGCCCGGCTGCCGGTGATCCTCGTGGTCAACAAGGTCGACCGGCCCGACGCCCGCATCGCCGACGTGGTCCACGAGGTCGAGGAGCTGTTCCTCGATCTCGACGCCGCCGTCGACCAGCTCGACTTCCCGATCATCTACTGCGAGTCGCGCCGGGGACGGGCCTCGATGGAGCGCCCGGAGGATGGCGCAGGCCTCATCGACGACACACCGTTCTCGCAGGGCGGCGGGTTGCGCCCGCTCGTCGACGTGCTGATCGAGCGCATCCCGGCGCCGACCTACGACCCCGAGGTGCCGTTGCAGGCCCTGGTCACCAACCTCGACGCGTCGCCCTACGTCGGTCGCCTGGCGCTGCTGCGCATCCGGTCGGGCCGCATGAAGAAGGGCCAGATCGTGGCCTGGTGCCGCGCCGACGGCACGATCGAGAAGGCCAAGCTCACCGAGCTCTACATCACCGAGGCGCTCGAGCGCGTCGCCGCCGACGAGGCCGGTCCCGGCGAGATCGTCGCCATCGCCGGCATCCCGGAGATCACCATCGGCGAGACGCTCGCCGACCCCGACGACCCGCGGCCGCTGCCGGTCATCACCATCGACGAGCCCAGTCTGTCGATGACGATCGGCGTGAACACGTCGCCGCTCGCCGGCCTCGAGGGTTCGAAGCTCACCGCCCGACTCATCAAGAACCGTCTCGACAACGAGCTGGTCGGCAACGTCAGCATCCGGGTGCTGCCGACGGAGCGACCCGACACCTGGGAGGTCCAGGGCCGCGGCGAGCTCCAGCTCGCGGTGCTGGTCGAGATGATGCGGCGCGAGGGCTTCGAGCTCACCGTCGGCAAGCCGCAGGTGCTCACGAGGGAGGTCGACGGTCAGGTGCTCGAGCCCGTCGACCGCGTCTCGGTCGACGTGCCCGAGGAGTTCATGGGCGTCATCACCCAGCTGCTGGCGCTGCGCAAGGGGCGCATGGAGCAGATCGTCAACCACGGCACCGGGTGGGTTCGCCTCGACTTCCTGGTGCCGGCCCGGGGCCTCATCGGGTTCCGAACCGAGCTGCTCACCGAAACGCGGGGTACGGCGCTCCTGCACCACGTGTTCGAGCGTTACGACCCGTGGGCCGGCGAGATCCGGGCCCGCCGCAACGGCTCGCTGGTGGCCGATCGCCGCGGCCCGACCACGGGCCACGCCCTCGTGGCCCTGCAGGAGCGGGGCCAGATGTTCGTCGGCCCCGGCATCGAGGTCTACGAGGGCATGGTCGTCGGCGAGAACGCGCGTCCCGACGACATGGACGTGAACGTCACCAAGGAGAAGAAGCTCAACAACATCCGGTCGTCCACGGCCGAGGCGTTCGAGAAGCTCATCCCGGCCCGCATGCTGTCGCTCGAGCAGGCCCTCGAAGAGGCGGCCGACGACGAGTGCGTCGAGGTCACCCCGCTCGCCGTCCGCGTCCGCAAGGTCGTGCTCGACCAGGTGGCGCGGGGCCGGGCCACGAAGCGGGCCAAGGCCGGCGCCGCTCCCGACTGACGAGGGCGGAGCAGCTCGCCGTCAGTCGATCCAGTAGCGCCGGACCGTCCGGCCGTCGTCCGCCTCGACCACGTCCTGGAGGCCGCCGCCGCAGCGCTCGATGACGGCGGCCGAGCCCGCGTTGTCGTCGTCGCACGTGACGAGGGCCCGCTCGACCCCGACGGCCCGGGCGATCACGAGGCTCTGGCGCAGGATCTCCGTGGCGTACCCGCGGCGGCGGTGCTCGACGAGGACGCCGTAGCCGATGTGGCCGCCCTCGTGGGCCAGGAAGTCGTTCAGCTCGTGGCGGATCGACGAACGCCCCACGATCGTGCCGCCCACGTCGGCCACGAGGAACGTGGCCGGGACGAGGTGGTCCGGGAGGTCGTCGCCCCGGCGGTGCGCTTCGATGCCGGCCAGGTAGGCGCCCCAGTCCATGCCCTCCTCGTGGGCGAAGCCGAACGGGAAGCCGTCGGTCGCCTCCAGCGACCGCTGGGCGGCCACGAACGGGGCCTCGTCGAGCGGTCCGAGCGGGCGGAGGCGGAGCGGCGGCGCAGCCATGCCCGAGCATGGCCGACGGGCGCACACGGGCCCGCTGGGGTTGTGCGCCAGCGGTCGCACGGGCGCAACGCGGGGCGAACCGTGCGGCAACACGTCGTCCGTACGGTCCGACCATGGCCCCGCCCGACATCCCGGCTGCGAAGCGCGCCGGCCTCCCCGTCGACATCGAGCGCCTCGCCACGGAGGGCGACGGCTGGCTGACGCCGGAGGAGCGCTACGCCCTGAAGACCTACGGCGTCTGCGCCCAGGAGCAGGAGCACGTCTTCATGGTCCGGGTGCGCGTGCCGGGCGGTGTGCTCCCGACCGAGCAGGCCCGTGCGGTGGCCCGCCTGGGCCGGCGCGACGGGAGCGACTGGCTCCACCTCACCACCCGCCAGAACCTCGAGCTGCACTGGGTCGAGGACGTGCGCGTGCCCCGCCTGCTGGCCGACCTCCAGCGGGCCGGCCTGTCCACCCGGTCGGCGTGCGGGCACACGATGCGCAACGTCATGTCGTCCGAGGACGCCGGCGTCGCCCTCGACGAGCCCTTCGACTGCCTGCCCGACGCCCGAGCGGTGAGCGACGCGCTGCTGGCCCGCTCCGCCGAGCTCAACTCCTCGATGCCGAGCCGGATCAACATCGCCTTCGGCGGCTCGCCCCGCTGCCGGGAGGACGCGCTGATCAACGACGCCGGCTTCGTCTCCGTGGTGATCGACGGCGAGGCGGGCTACGAGCTGTGGGCGGGCGGGAGCCTCGGCAAGGCGCCCAGCCTGTCGGTGCAGCTCTCGCCGTTCGTCCGCCGGGCCGACGTCCTCGCCGCGGCCGAGGCCCTGGTCGACGTGTTCGTGGCCCACGGCTCGTTCGACACGCCGGCCAAGGGGCGGATGAAGTTCGTCGTCTCCGCCCTCGGACCGGCCGTGTTCCGGGCCGCGTGGGACCAGGCCTTCGCCGCCGCTCGCGCCCGTCCCCACCCGGAGCCGGTGGCCGTCGGCGTGCTCGGCGCGGGCGACAGGGTGGCCATCCTCGAGCGCATCCCCACCGGCGGCTGGTCGGTGGGCGTGCGCCCGCAGCGCACGCCCGGGCTGGCCTCGGTGACGATCGACATCCCGCTGGGCGACACGAACGCGAGCGAGCTCAACCTCATCGCCGACCTGGCCGACCGCTACGGCGACGGGCACCTCGTGCTCGGCCGCGACCAGGACGTCATCCTGCGCAACGTCGCGGTCGAGGCCGTCGAGGCGATCCGCGCCGCCATCGCCCCCCGGGGCCTCACGTTCCTGGGCGAGGGCCATGCCGCCCGGGTGCGGGCGTGCACCGGCTCGGCGGTCTGCGCCCTCGGCGTCTCGGCCGCGCCCGACGCCGGGCGGTCGCTGCTCTCGAGCGCCGGGCTGGCCCGCAACACGTCCCTGCGGGTCCACGTGTCCGGGTGCCCGAACTCCTGCGCCCAGCACCAGGCGGGCGACGTCGGGCTGGCCGGCACAAAGGTGCGGATCGGCGGCCGCGTCCGCACCGGCTACCACGTCTTCCTGGGTGCCGCCCTCGACGAGCCGCGCGTCGGGGAGGTCGTCGGCCGGGTCGCCGACGAGGACGTCGTCGCCGCCACCGACGCCATCGTCGGGCTGTGGGAGGCGTTGCGCCGGGGCCACGAGCGCCTCGGCGACACCGTCGCCCGCATCGGCCACGACGCCTTCGCCGCCCACCTCGAGGCCGTCATGGCCGACCGCTGGGCGTCCGGGCCCGAGCCCGACGCCGTGCCCGCCCCCGCTTTCACCCCCTGACCCCGACCCGAAACCCCTGACCGGAGGAGAACCCATGCCCATCCCCATCCCCGAAGCGATCGCCGAGGCGGGCGACGTGGCCGCGGCCAAGTCGACACAGGTGCGGTCGCTCGGCCGCTACCTGCTGTCCGCTCTGCTCGGCGGCGCGTACGTCGGCGTCGCCGTGGTGCTCCTCATCACCGTGAGCGCCCCCCTCGCCGCCGCAGGCTCGCCCTTTGCCAAGCTCGTGCAGGGCGGGGTGTTCGGGATCGCCCTGATCCTCGTCGTGTTCGCCGGCGCCGAGCTGTTCACCGGCAACGCCATGGTGATGCTGCAGGGCCTGGCCACCCGGCGGGTGCGGTCCCGCGACCTCGCGGCGGTGTGGGGTGCGTCGTTGTTCGGCAACCTCGTCGGCTCGCTGGGCTTCGCCGCTCTCGTGCACGGTGGCGGCACGCTCGGCACCGGTCCGGCGGCCGAGCTCGTCGGCACGATCACCACGGCCAAGGCCGCCACCGCCGGCCCGCAGCTCTTCTGGCGGGCGGTGCTCTGCAACCTGCTCGTGTGCCTGGCGCTGTGGATGGCCTCTCGCACCCGGAGCGAGGTGGCCAAGATCATGGTGCTCTGGTTCGCCCTGCTCGCCTTCATCGGCAGCGGCTTCGAGCACTCGATCGCCAACATGACGATCCTCGGCCTCGGCGTGCTGCAGGGCACCGTGGAATGGGCCGACTTCGGCCGCAACCTCCTGTGGACGATCCCCGGCAACGTGGTCGGCGGCGGGCTCATCGTCGGCCTCGGCTACGCCTGGATCGGCCGGGCCGCCCCCGCCCCCGCCGCCACGGCGGTCGCCGCCGACCCCGAACCGGCGCTCGCCTACGCCCCGGCTGCCCCCTCCGGTTCGGCGCCCGAGCTCGAGCTGGCGCTGGCGACGAGCAGCTACCCGACGAGCGCGTAGCCCCGCCGGGGCACCGTCCGCAGCCCTTCGCCGGCGGCCCCGAGCCGCCGGCGGAGGCGCGCCACGGTCACCTCCACCGCGTGAGGGTCGCCGTCGGGGCCGTAGAGGTGGGCCAGGAGCGCGTCCTTGGGCACGGGCACGCCGGGCCGGGCGGCGAGGAGGGTGAGCACCTCCCGCTCGCGCCGGGTCAGCACCACCCGCTCGGTGCCCACGACGGCCAGGGCACCCTGGACCACGACGTCGCAGCCCGCCAGCCGGAAGTGCACGGCGCGACCGTCGAAGTGGCGGGCCAGCGCGTGCACCATCGCCCCGAGGCGGGCGGTGCGGGGCACGACGACCGCCGTCATGCCCTCGGCCTGGGCCCGCTCGGCGCACACCGGCCCGACGCAGGCGGCGACGACGGGCCCCGAGAGGGCGGCGACGGCAGCGGCCCGGCGGTCGAGGTCGTCGGCGATCCGCAGGAAGTTGGCCAGGGCCGGCGAGGACGTGAAGGTGACGGCGTCGACGCGGCCGCCAGAGACGTCCTCGACGAGGCGTTGGGCGGGCAGCAGGTCGTCGGGCAGCACCCATCGGTACACGGGCACGTCGACCACGTCGGCGCCCCGGGCGGCGAGGGCCTCGGCGACGAAGGGTCGCTCGTCGCCGTCGCGCTGCACGGCGATGCGGACGCCGTCGAGCGCCTCCCGTGCCAGCTCCTGCACCACCTCGGTGCTGCGCTCCGACGGAGCGCTCCATGAAGCGGCGAGGCCGACGGTGAGCCCGGCGCCGGCCGCCTTCGGGCCGCGGGCCAGGATCCTGGCCCGGGTCAGGCAGGCGAGCAGCGCCTCGTCGAGGTCCCACGACTCCGCTGCCGCCAACCAGCCCCGGGTGCCGAGGCCGGTGAGCAGCACCACGATCGCCGGCGGATCGGCGATCAGCGCCTCGGTCGCCGTCCGTACCTCTCGGTGGTTCGTGAGCGGGATCGTTCGGATGGTGGCGGCGTGGACGGCGGTGGCCCCCCGGCGCTGGAGGAGCTCGATCTGCTCCTCGGCCCGGCGATCGGCGGTGACGCCGACGGTGAACCCGTCGAGCGGCGCGAGCGACACCGGCGCGGCCATACCGGCGAGTGTGATCGCTGGTGGTTACGGCGAGGTTTCCTGCGCCTGACCACAACGCGGGCGACCCGGCAGCAGGGCGGCGGGGACGGTGACGCGCCAGCCGTATCGTCGCCGGCATGCGCTTCTCGGTGTGGCCCAGCCTGGCGAACCCCTGGTCCGACGTGCTCGCCGCGGCGCAGCACGCCGAGGCCACCGGCTGGGACGGCGTGTACGTGGCCGACCACTTCATGGGCGACGCCGGTGGTCCCGTCCCCGTCGAGACGCCGACGCTCGAGGCCACCGCCGTGCTGGCCGCCCTGGCCGGCCTCACCGAGCGCGTGCGCCTCGCCCCGCTCGTGCTGGGGATCACCTACCGGCACCCAGCGGTGCTGGCGAAGTGGGTCGCCACCACCGACCACCTGAGCGGTGGGCGGCTCCTGCTCGGCGTCGGCGCCGGCTGGCAGGAGAACGAGCACGAGCAGTACGGCATCGCCCTCGGCCCGCCGGGGGAGCGGATCACCCGGTTCGAGGAGGCGCTTCGCATCCTGCGCGGCCTGCTCGACGAGCCGACCACCACCGTCGAGGGCGAGCACTACACGGTGCGCGACGCCATCGCCGAGCCGAAGCCGGTGCAGCCGAAGCTGCCGATCCTCGTGGGCGGCAAGGGCGACCGGATGCTGGGCGCCGTCGCCCGCCACGCCGACGAGTGGAACATGTGGTCGAGCCCCGTGCAGCTCGCCGAGCGGCGGGCCGTCCTCGACCAGCGCTGCGAGAAGCACGGCCGCGACCCCGGCTCGATCGCCACCTCGACGCAGGCCCTCACGTTCGTGCTGCCCGACAACGGCAAGGCCGACGACCTCGCCGCACGCGTCGCGCCCCGGCCGGCCATCGCCGGCACCCCGGAGCGCATCGCCGAGATCGTCGGCCGCTACGCCGAGGTCGGCGTCGACGAGCTCATCGTCCCCGACTTCACGCTCGGCACCGGGAGCCGGCGGGCCGACGCCCTCGACGCCATCATCGAGCGCGTGGCGCCGCAGTTCCGGTAGGGGGATCCCGGGGCGGCGGTAGGTTCGCCGCCCATGTCCACGCGATGCCCTACCGGCGCCTCGGTCGCTCCGGCCTGAAGGTGAGCGCGCTCTCCTTCGGGTCGTGGGTGTCGTTCGACAACCAGCTCGACACCGGCGCCGCCGGCGAGTGCCTGGCGGCGGCGTGGGACGCAGGCGTCAACTTCTTCGACAACGCCGAGTCCTACGCCGGGGGCCGGGCCGAGCAGATCATGGGCGAGGCCATCGCCGGACTGGGGTGGGCGCGGGAGACCTACGTCGTGTCCACCAAGGTGTTCTGGGGCCTGACCGAGGGCGTGAACACGAAGAACACGCTGAACCGCAAGTACCTGCTGCACGCCATCGACGGCTGCCTCGAGCGCTTCGGGCTCGACTTCGTCGACCTCCTCTACTGCCACCGGCCCGATCCGGAGACGCCCGTCGAGGAGACGGTGTGGGCCATGTCCGACATCGTCAGCGCCGGCAAGGCCCTCTACTGGGGCACGTCCGAGTGGTCGGCCGACGAGATCCGCGCCGCGTGGGACGTCGCCGAGCGCCACCATCTGCACAAGCCCGTCGTCGAGCAGCCGCAGTACAACCTGTTCGAGCGGCGCCGGGTCGAGACGGAGTACACCCGGCTCTACGACGACATCGGCCTCGGCCTGACCACGTGGAGCCCGCTGGCGTCGGGGCTCCTGACCGGCAAGTACCTCGACGGCGCCCCCGCAGGGAGCCGGGCGAACCTCCCCGGCTACGAGTGGCTGGCCGACGCGCTCACCGACGAGCGCCGCAACGGCCAGGTGCGCGCCCTGCAGGCCGTGGCCGAACGCCTCGGCTGCACGCTGGCCCAGCTGGCCATCGCCTGGTGCGCGTCGAACCCACACGTGTCGTCGGTGATCACCGGCGCCAGCCGGCCCGAGCAGGTCGTCGAGAACATGGCCGCCCTCGACGTGCTCGCCGAGCTGACCCCGGACGTGAAGGCGGAGGTCGAGGACCTCGTCCCCCGCTGATGGACATCGCCCGGGTCCTCGCCCTCGAACCTCACGGGCCCGACACGTTCGTCGGCGCCGGCCCCCGCTACGAGTGGGGCGGGCTGTACGGCGGCCAGATCGTGGCCCAGGCGCTGCGGGCCGCGGCCTCCACGGTGGCCGACGGCTTCCGCCCCCATTCGCTGCGGGCCTACTTCATCCGGCCCGGCGACCACGCCGAGCCGGTGCGCTACGAAGTCGACCGACCCCGCGACGGGCGATCGTTCTGCACCCGCCGGGTCATCGCCCGCCAGGCCGTCGGCGCCATCCTCAACCTCGAGGCGAGCTTCCACGTCGGCGAGTCCTCGGCCGAGGTGCAGACGGAGGTGCTCGAGCCGGTCCCGGACCCCGGTGAGCTGGAGGACACCTCGAGCATCTCGCTGTTCGAGCGGCGCAAGGTCGCCGGCACGGACCCCCGGGGGCGGGTGCGGGCCTGGTTCCGCATGAGGACGGCGCTGGGTGACGACCCACTGGCCCAGGCCTGCAGCCTGGCCTACATGTCCGACGACCTCCCCACCGACGCGGTCATGCGGGCCCATCCCATCGGCCGGCTGCCGCAGGACGAGGTCTTCGAGCACACGTTCACGGCCAGCCTCGACCACACCATCTGGTTCCACCGACCGTTGCGCACGGAGGAGTGGCATCTCCACGACTTCTCGTGCCACGGCTTCACGGCCGGCCGGGGGCTCGCCATCGGCCAGGTGTTCCGGCCCGACGGGGCCCACGTGGCGACGGTGGCCCAGGAGGTCCTGCTGCGCGACAAGCGCAAGTAGGGTCCCGGCGGTGCGAGCCGTCGTGATCTACGAGAGCCTCACCGGCAACACCCGCAAGGTGGCCGACCTGGTGGCGGCCGGGCTCACGGAGGCCGGCCACCCCACCGTCGCCTGTCCGGTCACGATGATCGACTACGCCGCCCTGCACGAGGCCGAGCTCGTGGTCGTCGGTGGCTGGACTGACGGGTTGTTCTTCGTCGCCCAGCGCCCCGGCCGCCTCGGTCGGTTGAAGAAGATCCCGGCGATCGCCGGCAAGCGGGCCCTCTGCTACGCCACGTACGCCCTCGACGCCGGCCGGGTGCTGGAGAAGCTCATCGCCGTCGTCGAGTCGAAGGGCGCGGTGGTGGAGGGCGGCATGACCATCCGCCGCGACCGCCTCGAGCAAGGCGCAGCCGATCTCGTCGATCGCGTGCTGGCCAACGTCGTCAGCGCCTGAGCGGCCCGGTCGACGGCGTCGCCGCTGGGCGCTCGCCTTCGCCGCGGCGGCCCTCCTCGCTGCCGCGTGCGGCGGGGACGACGCTCCGACGGCCGGCGCACCGACCACGGGGCCATCGACCACGTCCTCGCTGCTGCCGCCGTCGTCGCCGCCGGCGACCTCCACCACCGCGCCCACCTCCACCACGGCCCCGGCCACCACGACCACGGCGCCGGTGTGGATCGTCGGGGCCACCCCGCTCCCGCTGCGCCCCGACGGCTTCGGGGAGGTCCTGCCGACGCCGCCCGAGCTGGTCGACCGGCGGCTGCCGACGCGCGACGTCCTGCCGCCGCCCGCGTCGGGCGGGTTCGAGTCGTCGATCGTGCCCATCGACGATGCCGTGCGGGCCCGGATGGGTGGCACGTGGCAGGAGGGCTGCCCGGTGGCGATCGAGGACCTGCGCTACCTCAACGTCAGCTTCCGCGGCTTCGACGGCCTGGCCCACACCGGTGAGCTCGTGGTGGCGGCCAGCGAGGCCGAGGGCGTCGTGTCGGTCTTCCGGCAGCTGTTCGACGCCGGGTTCCCGCTCGAGGAGATGCGCCTGATCACCGACGCCGACCTGGCAGCGCCGGCGACGGGGGACGGCAGCAACTCCGCTGCGTTCGTGTGCCGGGCAATCCGCGGTGGGACCCGGTTCTCGGCCCACGCCTCCGGGCTGGCGATCGACGTGAACCCGTTCCACAACCCCTACACCCGGGGCGACCTCGTGCTCCCCGAGCTGGCCTCCGCCTATGTCGACCGGACCAACGTCCGCCCCGGGATGATCTTCGAAGGCGACGTCGTCGTCGCCGCCTTCGAGTCCATCGGCTGGTCGTGGGGTGGGCGCTGGGACTCGCCGGTGGACCGTCAGCACTTCTCCGAGACCGGCGGGTGAACGCGACCGCAGGACGTCGGCTCTCACCGCTCGTCGGGGTGGCGACGCTCGCCGCCGCCCGGTTCGAACGAGCGGCTGATCGGGTGCTTCGTCGTCGTGCGTGAGCCGTCGCGTGACGGCCGGATGAAATGTCGTCCGACGCGTGATCTACGACTCGGCCGGCAGGACGAGCGAGAAGGTGGCACCGCCGCCGGGGGTGTCGGCCAGGACGACCTCGGTGCCAATCGCGTGGGCGAGTTGGCTGGCGACGTTGAGACCGAGGCCCCACCCGGGTTGGGCGTGCTCGCCCCGCTGGAACCGTTCGAAGACGCCGGCCTTGCGGTCGTCGGGCACGCCTGGTCCGTTGTCCACGACGCTGACCGTTCGGTGGCCGTCGTCGCTCGCCTCGGCGCGCAGCTCGGCCGCGCCGGCGTAGGCGAGCGCGTTCTGGACGAGCAGGTTCAGCACCTGTCGGAGCAGGGACGGGTCGGTGCTCGCCCGTAAGCCCGGCCCGCAGTGCACAGCGACCTCATCGGGGGCGACGGCGTCCCGACGGGCAGCTTCGAGCACCTCGCGAAGGTCGAGATCCTCGGGCGAGGGCTTCAACAGGAGGCCCGTCTCGACGGTGCTGGCGGTGATGAGCTCCTCCACCAGCGACTGCAGGCGCGACCCGGCGCCGTCGATCCGGCCGAGCATCACCTGGGCATCGGCCCCGAGGGCGAACTGCTCGGGATGGTGGACCATCGAGGTCGTGAACCCGCGGAGGATGGTCAGCGGGGTGCGAAGCTCGTGGCTGACGCGGGCGATGAACATCGCCCTGGCATCGTCGAGCCGGCGGACCTCCTCGAAGCGCCGAGCGCTCTCGATGGCGCCGGCAACCTGCGTCGCCAGGCCGTTGAGCAGCCGCAGGTCGTCGTCGTCGAACGCCCCGACGTCGGTGGAGTCCACTTGGAGCACGCCGATGATCTCGCCCAGGCAAACGAGCGGCACGGCGAGGTAGCTGCGCATGGTCCGGTTCGAGCCCGCCGCCGCCAGGCGCTGGTCGACGCGCTGGTCGGCCGTGACGTCGGCCGAGTACACCGCCTCGCCCGTCTGCACGCACCGCCCCGCCAGGCCGGTGCCGACCGGGACGCGTGACCGGGCCACTTCGACGCTGACGGGGGGATCGGACGCGGCAACGTAGACGCCGTGGTCGTCGACGAGGCAGATGGTCCCGCCTCGGAACTCGACCAACGAACGCATGCTCGCCAGGATCGTGCGCAGGACGGGCTCGAGCTCGTCGGCCGGGCCGATCTCGTGGGCGACGCGAGCGAGCAGCGCCTGCTGCGCCAGCACCAGCTCCAGCCGCGCCGCCGGCTCCGAGCGGATCTGCACCCCCACATGGTGACAGCCGTTCGGGGGCCGCGCCCGCCGCCCCGACGAGAGCTCAGCCCTTGGGCCACCCCACGGCTGAGGCCGCCAGCTCGTCGCGGGAGGTTGGGTCGGCGATGGCGGCGAGGGCCTGGGCCCGTTCACGAACGGTGAGGCCGCGGAGCTCGGCGACGCCGTGCTCGGTCACCACCACGTCGAGCTGGTGGCGCGGCGTCGTGACGATCGAGCCGGTGGGCAACTGACCGACGATGCGGCTCACGGGCTGCCCCGCGACGAGCGACATCGACGGGAGGCACACGAGGGAGCGGTCGGACAGCTCGAAGCCCGACGACGAGATGAAGTCCTCGTGGCCGCCGATGCCCGAGAACTGGGTGCCGAGGAGCGAGTCGGCCACCACCTGGCCGGCGAGGTCGACAGCCAGCGCGCCGTTGATCGTGACCATTTGCCGGTTCGCCGCGATCACGTGGGGCGCGTTCACCAGATCGACGGGCAGGAAGCGCACCTCGTCGTTGCCGTCGAGCCAGTCGTAGAGCTCCGCCGAACCGGCGGCGAACGTGGTGACCGAGAACCCGTCGTACACGCCCTTGCGGGCGTTGCTGACCTTGCCCGCCCGCTGGAGGCGCATCAGCCCGGTGGTGAACATCTCCGAGTGGATGCCGTAGTCGCCGCCCGGCCCCTCGGCGAGCAGCGCGGCGACGGTGCCGGGGACGCCACCGATGCCGGTCTGGAGCGTGCAGCCGTCGGTGACGAACGCGGCTGCGTGGCGGGCGATGGCCTGCTCGGCCTCGGTCGGGGGTGGGTCGTCGATGGTGAACGGCTTGGCATCGGACACCACGATCACGTCGGCCTCGTCGACGTGGATGGCGTGGCGGTGCTCCGGCGGCAGGCCGAGCGTGCGGGGGAACGCCTCGTTGACCTCGACCAGGAGGGTGCGGTCGGCGTCCGCCCCGGCCCGGTGGAGTGCCCCGACAGTGGCGCCGGCGTGCAGCGAAAGGCTCATCCAGCCATCGGGATCCGGTGGGGAGGCCACTGTCGCCAGCACCCTCGGGCTGAGCGTGTCGAGGAACGGCCCGAAGCGCCGGAAGTCGGCCGGAACGAACTGCACATCGGCCCCGGCGTCGCGCAGGAAGCGCTCGGCCGGGCCGAAGAACCCGCTGCGGTAGTGGACGTTCGGACGGGTGAAGAGCTCGTACAGGTCGGTGAGCAGGGCCCCTGACACGACCAGGTCGACCCAGTCCGTGCGGGCCCCCAGCGCCTTGAGGAAGCCGGCCGGGTGACCGGGCCCGAGGGGGATCCCGAGCCTGTCGGTGGGGCGCAGGAGGGCGGCGGCGTCGTCGAGCGAACGCAGCGAGGCGGCGGGAAGGTCCATGGGGGGCGGGACCGTAGCCAAACCCTGACGTCGGTCGACCCCGCGGCCTCGTAGCGTCCGGCGGCCGTGTCCATCGCCGCCGACCTGTCGGCCCGCCCGGCGTTCGCGCTCCTGGCTTCGACGCTCCGCCCGGAGCGCCGGCGCATCGTCGTGCTCGTGGTGGTGCTGCTCGGCGGGACGCTCGTCCCGCTCGTCGGGCCGGTGCTCATCGGCAGGGTGGTCGACGGCGCCCTCGCCGGGCGGCCGCTCGACGACCTCACGCTGCTGGCCGGCCTGTACCTCCTGATCGCCGTCGCCGGCGAGCTGCTCTCGCTGGCGATGATCTGGGAGTCGGTCCACGTCGCCTGGCGGGCCGGGAACCGGCTGCGGGAGCGGTTGGCGGACCACGCCCTCTCCCTCGACCTCGCCTGGCACGCCCGCCACACGCCCGGCGAGCTCATCAGCCGCATCGACGGCGACGTCGAAGCCCTCACGACGTTCTTCTCGAACGTGGTCGTGCGGGTGCTCGGCAACGTGGTGCTCGTCGCCGGCGTGATCGTGGTCGTGACCGTCATCGACTGGCGTCTCGGGATCGTGATCGCCGGCTCGGCCGCGGGCGCCATGGTCGTCATGGTCAAGCTGCGATCGATCGCGGTCCCGGCCTACGACGCCGAGCGCGAGGCGGCCGCCCGCCTGTACGGCGACCTCGAGGACCGCCTCGGCGGCCTAGAGGACCTCAGGGCCAACGGCGGCGGCGACCACGCGCTGCACCGGCTCCACACCAACTCGGCGAACGTGTGGAGGACCACGAGGCGGGCCTGGCTGCGGGGCGACATCGCCTACGCGTTGGCGGCCTCGACGTTCGCCCTGGGCTCGGTCGGGACCCTGGCGGTGGGCACCCTGCTGCACCGCAGCGGGACGCTGAGCGTGGGCGCGGTGCTCGCGCTGTTCCGCTACTCGCAGATGGTGCGCCAGCCGCTCGAGCGGGTGGCCGAGCAGCTGCCCGAGCTCCAGAAGGCCCTGGCCGGCGCCGGGCGCGCCGCCCGCCTCCTGGCGGAGGTGCCCGGCCTCGAGGCACCGGCCTCGGCGCCCGGGGCCGAGCCCGTGCTGCCCGACGGCGCCCTCGCCGTCGACCTCGAGGGGGTCGCCCTCTCCTACGACGACGAGCCGCCGGCGCT
This sequence comes from Acidimicrobiia bacterium, assembly GCA_013694495.1. Lineage (GTDB taxonomy): Bacteria > Actinomycetota > Acidimicrobiia > Acidimicrobiales > JACDCH01 > JACDCH01. The sequence continues at coordinate 25,395 of JACDCH010000506.1, forward strand.
GCACGGGGTGGACCTGCACCTCGCAGCCGGTCGCACCCTCGGGGTCGTCGGTCGCACGGGCAGCGGCAAGACCTCCTTCGGCCGGCTCCTGCTGCGCCTCTGGGACCCGACCGACGGCGTCGTCCGCCTTGGCGGCGTCGACGCGCGGTCGGTACCGGTCGCCGAGCTGCGCCGGCGGGTGTCGGTCGTGACCCAGGACGTCGAGTTGCTGCGGGCGTCGGTGCGCGACAACCTCACGATGCTCGGCCACGTGGATGTCGACGACGACCGGCTCCGCGCCGTGCTCGGCGACGTGGGCCTCGGGCCGTGGCTCGAAGCCCTGCCGTCCGGCCTCGACACGGTCCTCCAAGGCGCGGCCGGCCTGTCCGCCGGCGAGGCGCAGCTGCTGGCCTTCGCCCGGGCCTTCCTGAGCGACCCCGGGCTCGTGGTGCTCGACGAGGCCTCGAGCCGGCTCGACCCCGTCACCGAGGCCCTGG
>JACDCH010000508.1 GCA_013694495.1 Acidimicrobiia bacterium
TCGCCGCCCCGGGCGGCGCCGACGCCCACCCGGTTGTAGTTGCCGAGGATGTTGTTCCGGTGGCCGGCCGAGGCCATGTAGGCCTGCTGCATCTGGTCGACCCCGCCGGCGTAGCCGACGTTCTCGCCGATGGCCGTCCAGGAGCGGGTCACCTGGGCATCGACCTGGGCGACGAGGTTCGGGTTGTGGCGGAGGTTGTTGCTGCGGGCCAGCTCGACGGCCCAGGCCCGGGCAACCCCGCTGGCGGCGCCGTCGTAGGCCAGGGCCCCCCGGCCGTTGGCGGCCCGCGACTCGTTCGTGAGCTGGTACATGCGGGCTTCGTCGGTCGCGGTGTCGGCGGCGGCCGGCGAGGCCAGGGCGATCGATGCGGTGACGGCGACCAGCGCGGCGAGGGCGGCGACCACCATCCGGACGGCCAGCGGTCGGGGGGTGGCCGGGAGCATGGCCCAATGTCGGCGTGCCGGCCCGGTCACCTTTACGGCGCGCGGCGGCGCCGATCACCGAACGGTCCGTACGGCCCACGTGCAATTGGGGCGATCAGGCCACTGCCGGCAGAGCCCGTTGGCGCTGGTCCGCGGTGACCACCAGGAACACCCCTCCCAGGAGCAGGACGGCGGCCGGGACCGCCGCCAGCGGCGGGGCCTCGCCGAACCACCACCAGGCCAGCACGGCGGCGCCGATGACCTCGAGCAGGACGGACACGGACACGACCAGCGAGCCGACCGACGGCAGCACACGGTTGAACACGGAGTGCCCGAGCAGCTGGGGCCCGACCGCCAGCGCGACCAGGACCCACCAGGTGCGGCCGTCGAAGCCGGTGACGTCTTGGCCGGTGCCCACGGCCAGCAGGCCGATGATGATCCCGGCCACGCCGTAGCAACCGAGCGTGTACACGGGGTTGACGACGGTCCGGCGGACGTCGCTCCCGATCGACACGTAGGCGGCGGCGAAACCGCCGCCGGCGAGGGCCAGCGCGTCGCCGGCCAGGGCGCGGCCCGACACGGCGAGGTCGACGCCCGACAGCACGACCACGCCGGCGGTCGCCAAGCCGACGCCGAGCCAGACCCGACCGGTGACGCGCTCGCCCCGCAGGCGGGCGATGCCGGCAGCCCACACGGGCTGCGTGCAGACGAGGGCGACCGACGACGCGACGGTCGTGAGCTCGAGGCTCGGGATCCACGTCGCGAAGTGCGCAGCGAGGAACAGACCTGACAGCGCGATGAGCCGGCGCTCACGGCGCGCCAGCTCGGAAACGGCCCGCCGGTGGCCCACCGCGACCACGCCGGCGAGCACCGCCGTGGCCAGCAAGTTGCGCCACATGGCGATGGCGAGCGCCGGCGCATCGGCCTCGCGGATCAGCGGCCCCGAGATCGAGACGGCGACCACCGCGACCACCAGGAGCCCGAGGTCGCTGCGCCGCATCCCCGGTTACGGTACGAATCCCCGTCCCCCCGAGGAGGAATCCGGCGCATGCCCACCGTCGAGGTCGACCCCGTACTCAAGACGCTGCTCGACCAGCTGGCGGCCCTCGGCGGGCCCGGCGTCGAGACGATGACGCCCGACGACGCCCGGGCCAACTACCAGCTCATGGTGGTGATGGCCGGCGCGCCCGAGGAGGTCGCGAGCGCGGTCGACGGCGAGGTGGCGGGCGTCCCGGTGCGGACCTACCGGCCAGCCGGCGGCGACCCCGTCGGCACGCTGGCGTGGTTCCACGGCGGCGGCTGGGTCATCGGCAACCTCGAAAGCGCCGACGCGACCTGTCGGAAGCTGTGCCGGGGGGCCGGGGTGGTCGTGGTGTCGGTCGACTACCGGCTCGCCCCCGAGCACCCCTACCCGGCGGGCCTCGAGGACGCCTGGGCCGGGCTCGAATGGGTGGCCGCCAACGCTGCGGTGCTCGGCGTCGACGGCGAGCGCCTGGCCGTCGGCGGCGACAGCGCCGGTGGCAACCTGGCCGCCCTCGTCGCCCTGCGGGCCCGTGACCTCGGTGCCCCGATCCTGCGCCACCAGTTGCTCGTGTATCCGGCCACCGACCTGCGCATGGGACATCCCTCCATCGCCGAGAACGGCGACGGCTACTTCCTCACCCGAGAGGCGATGAGCTGGTTCGCCGACCACTACCTCGGCCCCGACCGCTCCCACGGCGACCCAGCCGACCCCGCCGTCTCACCCCTGCTCGCCGACGACCTCTTAGGGGTCGCCCCGGGGCATGTCATCACCGCCGAGCTCGACCCGTTGCGCGACGAGGGCGACGCCTACGCCGCCCGGCTGGCCGACGCCGGCGTCGCTGTGGCC